>DASPNB010000038.1:0-5607 GCA_035626755.1 Flavipsychrobacter sp. | reverse complement strand
CATTCTCGTCATCGTTTTACTCCTGCTGTGGAGATGGAAGTTTGCTGGTTAATACCACAGCCCGGCTGTCATTAACAATCGGTCATTAATTTAAGAGATTTATCTCATGGCGCGATTTTATAGCCCCGTCTGGTATGATCTCGGCACGAAAGCTACTAGTGAAGATACAGGAGATCAGTAGGCATTATTTCAGCGGAAAACCGCCTATTGATGTAAACGGACTGAGCGCCGAGCTCAAAGCCCCAAAAGAAGAGGTATTGCACGCCCTCCGCGAATTGGAGAAAAACGAACTGATCAGCTTCTACCAAACCACCCGCGATGCCATAAAACTCACTCAAAAAGGCGCCAATACTATACCACGCTAACCTCACAGATCCCATTTTATTTCCTTCCCAAGACCGTGAGAAAATCCATTTTTGGCCACAAGTTCATTCAGAAATTTCCTGAACTCATTACTCATGTCCTGCTTCAAGTAATACACTTCCTTTTCGCAGTATTCCCTACCCTACTGCTTACAAGTCTTCCTCAGCCCATGAAAATAGTCTACTACCTGGGGCATCACTTCATCTATGGATTTATACTGCTCTCTCTTTGTCTTATAGTCACGCACTATTGCTATCAAGCCGTCCAGATATATCCATTTACCTTCCCGTACCATCTCGTCTGCCAGGTCTGATGCCCGCTGCCGGCTGAATATTTTCTCGGTCAGCACTATTTCATTAGCTCTCACCCAGTGTTCATACAGGCAGGCTTCCCAGCTGCCATAGCCCTGCTCTTCCTGGCTTTCCTTAATCGGCCTCAGCAGGCAACTATCTTTTTGCAGCTCTTGAAGATTAGCAGCTATCAACGGGTTACAGAACGAATGGCTGAACTCATGTATCACATATTCCGACAGCAGGTTCTTAATGTCAAATTCCGGCAGGCTCTTACTATCCCCCTTGGGTCCGATAATCGCATACATGGCCAGCCCGCTTCCTTTTTGCACCATCGGTCCATAGCCGCCATCGTGAAGTAAAGGTGCCAGCACTACATTGTATTCCTTATTTTCTTTTCCATAGTGTTCCTCCAGCGCATCTACTACACGGCTCTCCTCTATCTTCTTTTCTATCGGTGCTATCAGGCTGTCATAAAACCCCTCATGTGCCTCGTAAAATTTGTGAAAGTCTGCCCGCTTATAAAAATCCTTGAAGTTGGCCATTAGCATAGCCAATGTATCAGCATGCTTGTCAAATTCAAACGTCCGCAGATCGTTCTCTGAAAAATCAGCCTGCTGCCTGAAACCGGGAAAAGAAAAATGATACAGGTAGGTAGGTGCAGCGTCAAAGGCTAAAAAGCGTTCATATACATTTCTATAAAGCACCACCGCAGGATGATCCCTGTAATCCCTGAAATACTCGTCTATCTCTTTCTTATACCTAAGATCCGCCTGCGTAAGAATCGGGTAACCGGACAAATATTGAATAGTAGTCAGCAGTTCCATTCGCTCATCCACCACCACGTTCACTTTTGGTGAACGAGCCTTGACACACAATGTAAAAAACAGCATTGTTATCGTAACGGCAGCTCTCATAATTTGTAGCACTCAATATAGCCATTTTAAACGAAGCTATTTTCCCTCTACTTGCACAAAAAGAACGGGCTGCAATTGCAGCCCGTTCATCTCTCTTCTGTTCTTCTATTTATCTACCGTTCTTCTTATCTATTATCGCACCTGTACCAAGTCCGGCCAGGGCACCTACACCGGCACCTATCAGGGCACCCGTACCTTTCCTTTTACCTATCAGCGCGCCACCCAGTGCACCTACACCGGCACCTATCACAGCACCCTTAGCCTTGGCACTCCAGCCCTTCTTCTGTGGCTGTTGTTGTTCTGCAGGCTGGTATACTACCTGTGGTTGCTGTTGCTGTTGCTGGTAACTGTTATCTACGTTCCGTGTCGCCGCATATGAATTCGCCCTGTTAGCAGAACTTCTGCGCGGAGCGCGGTATACTGTTGTTACTTGTTTTGCTTTGGCGGCCTCTGCTTCTTTTTGCATGGCCACCACCTGGCTCATCGAGTCAATAAGGTGTTGCCTGTCCATAGCAAGCTTCATATCTTCTATTGTCTGCTGTTGAGCTTGCAACCTCGCTTCCATTTCTCTGTTAGCACGGCTGTTACATGAAGCTGTTACTACACCTGCTGCTATCGCCACTAATAATACTATCCGTTTCATATCCATTTCATTTGGTTACACACCATAATGCGAACGCCGTGCCAAACGCACCCCGCCAAACGTTAAAAGACCCCTAAGACCAACCTCTGCTATATGACTTCAAAATGACACGTACCTTAAATAATCAAAGATGAATATTGTCATGGGTGAGCGGAGCCGAACCATGTTCAGATGAAATCCTGGCGATGCATATATAACGATCGAATGCTTGCTCGACAAAACAAAAGGGGCTGCAATTGCAGCCCCTTTTTAAAATATCGCTAAACTATTATTAAGCGTTTTCTTCAGTAGTACCTTCTTGTGCAGGTGCTTCCGTATTCTCTGTAGCTTCTGTAGCAGGAGCTTCAGCAACCGGCGCAACTTCAGCAGCAGCAACTGGAGCAGCGGCAGCAGCCTTAGGAGCAGCAGAACCTGAACGGCGGCTACGGCGTGTTTTCTTAGCGCTCGCATCTTTCGCATCCTTAGTGTAGAGCTCGTTGAAGTCAACCAGTTCTATCATCGCCATTTCAGCAGCATCACCGGTACGTGGCGCCAGCTTAATGATACGTGTATAACCACCCGGGCGGTTAGCCACCTTATCACCTATTACACCAAACAGTTCCTTTATCGCTTCTTTATCCTGCAGGTAGCTGAACACCACACGACGGTTGTGCATGTTATCTGCCTTAGAACGCGTGATCAGCGGCTCAGCGTATACACGCAGAGATTTTGCTTTGGCAAGGGTAGTTACGATACGCTTGTGCTCTATCAGCTGGCAAGCAAGGTTGCTCAATAAAGCCCTTCTGTGAGAGGCTGTACGGCTTAAATTTTTGATTTTGTCTCCGTGACGCATGACATTTGTTTTTTATTCCCCCGTACCGTGTCAGGAATTACGAGGTACTGATTAAAAAGTAAAAATTAAAAAGTCAAAAGCAAAAACTTTTAGGTTTTCACTTTTGACTTTTGAGTTAAATTAGTCGTCGCTCCTGTGCAGGCGGCTGATGTCCATACCAAAGTGCAGGCCACGCTCACCAAGAACTTGTTCGATTTCAGAAAGTGACTTCTGACCGAAGTTGCGGAACTTCATCAGCTCTTCCTGTGTGTACTGTACCAGTTCACTCAGCGAGTTGATCTTAGCAGCTTTCAGGCAGTTGAACGCACGTACTGAAAGTTCAAGGTCTTCCAGCGGAGTGTTCAGAGTCTTACGCAGTTGCAGTGTTTCCTCGTCTACTACTGATTCTTTCTCTTCGCGTTTCGTATCCAGCGAGATGTTCTCATCAGTGATGATCATCAGGTGCTGTATCAGTATGCGTGAAGCTTCTTTCACTGCTTCTTCAGGATGGATAGTACCATCTGTAGAAACTTCCATTATCAGCTTTTCGAAGTCAGTGCGTTGTTCCACACGTGTATTTTCGATGCTGTACTTTACATTCTTAATTGGAGTGTAGATCGAGTCGATCGCTATAATACCAAGCGGAGCTTCCTTCGGACGGTTCTCTTCAGCTGGCACATAACCACGGCCCTTGCCTATCCAGAGTTCTATCTGGAAGTTGGTACCCGGCTGCATGTTGCAGATGATCAGTTCAGGGTTCATTACCTGGAAGCCAGGCAGTGCATCGCCTATCATACCGGCAGTGAATGTTTCCTGGCCTTTAATATTGAGTTCTATCTTCTCAGCATTGCCATCGCCTTCACCTTCTTTCTTTATACGCACTTGCTTCAGGTTCAGGATGATCTCTGTTACATCTTCCAGCACACCTTTAATGGTTGCAAACTCGTGGTCTGCACCAGGTATCCTGATAGCTGTAAGAGCATACCCTTCCAGTGAAGAAAGCAGTACACGGCGCAGTGCGTTACCTATGGTAACACCATAACCGGGCTCTAGCGGACGGAATTCGAACTGGGCTTCAAAGTCATTAGCTTTCTGAAGAACGATCTTATCCGGCTTTTGGAAATTCAATATTGCCATATTGAGTGATATTATTTACGTTTTTTTTGAAATTTTATTAACTGTTCTCACCCTGTTGGCACAGGCAGAGCCTGTAAATATAAGGGAAACCAGCCATTTTAAAAACTTGTTAAGCCTTCCACTCATCGCAGAAGGCTTAATATTATTACTTAGAGTACAGTTCGACGATCAGCTGCTCCTTGATGTTCTCAGGAACGCTATCGCGCTCAGGATGAGCGATGTATGTACCTTTCATGTCCTTTTCGCTCCAGTCCATCCAGTTGATCTTCGGGTTTTTACCGCGAATGTTACCGGTGATCAGGTTGTTAGCCCTTGATTTTTCCTTCAGTTCTATCACATCACCCGGCTTCATGCTGTACGAAGGGATATTCACTATATGGCCATTCACCATAATGTGCTTGTGAGAAACCAGCTGGCGGGCAGCAGGGCGCGTAGGCGCAATACCTAAACGGTAAACTGCATTGTCCAGGCGTGCTTCCAGCAGCTTGATGAGGTTTTCACCTGTCGCACCCTTCAGGCGGGCAGCTTCAAAGTAAGTGTTACGGAATTGCTTTTCAAGTACCATGTAAGTGTACTTGGCTTTCTGCTTCTCCTTCAGCTGTATAGCGTACTCTGAAGCACTCTTGCGCTTCTTAGAGTTACCATGCTGACCGGGAGGATTGCTGTTCTTTCCGAGGTTCTTTCCTGAACCCAGGATAGGTTCGCCGAAAATGCGGCAGATTCTGTTTTTGGGGCCTGTATAACGTGCCATGTCGATCTTTGGTTTTTTACCGCTTCGTCTCGTTTAAAGATCGTGAACTCTGATCCGGAGCAGCTATGTTTAAAAAATAAATTACTGATATTGTTCCTCCTCCCTTCAGGGAGGCTGGGAGGGTTTACACCCTACGCTTCTTAGGAGGACGGCAACCGTTGTGTGGCAGCGGAGTGATATCCTTGATAGATACTACTTCTATGCCGCTATTGTTCAGGGAACGGATAGCACCTTCACGGCCTGAACCCGGTCCTTTTACATACACATCCACTTTTTTCAGACCTGCATCTAAAGCAACTTTAGCGCAGTCTGCAGCTGCCATCTGTGCAGCATACGGAGTGTTTTTCTTTGAACCACGGAAGCCCATTTTACCGGCTGAAGACCATGAAATAACTTGGCCGTTCTTGTTGGTAAGGCTGATGATAATGTTGTTGAACGTAGCACTGATGTGAGCATCGCCGTGCGGATCAACTTTTACGACACGTTTCTTAGCAACGGTCTTTGCAGAAGATTGTCCTTTTGCCATTTTGTTTTTAAAATAAGGTAGTCAAAAAATGTTCTGATACCGGCATTTACCGATACCCGTGCCACCCCTCCCCGCTGCACCTCAGCGGATCCGGCGGTGGCCCTGTTATTACTTCTTAGGTGCTTTCTTCTTACCTGCAACTGTCTTACGCTTACCTTTACGGGTACGG
>DASPNB010000036.1:0-2316 GCA_035626755.1 Flavipsychrobacter sp. | reverse complement strand
CGTAGGGGCATTCAGCAGACCCGAGTAGCCATTCATGATCGCATCCCAGCATTTCTGCTGGAAGTCGTGGGGCTCCCAGTTATTTCTTTTAAACCATTCCTCTGCTATGTAGTATTGTTTTTTCAGCCTTGTGCGTTTAATATATTCAGCAGGTCATCTTTAGTGTTTGCTTCTCTTGCTGCTTTATCTTTCCGCCAGCGCAATATTCTCGGAAACCTTAACGCCACTCCCGACTTATGTCTCGGCGATGGATTAATACCTTCGAAGCCTATTTCAAAAACCAACTCGGGCTTCACGCTCCTTACGGGTCCGAATTTATCAAGCGTATTTTTCTTTATCCAGCCATCCACTTCTACCAGTTCTTTATCGGTCAGCCCGGAATAAGCCTTGGCAAACGGCACCAGCTCTTCACCATTCCAGACGGCAAAGGTAAAGTCTGTATACAGATTTGCGCGTCTGCCGTGCCCTCTTTGTGCATAAATTAATACTCCGTCTACCGCGAGCGGATCTACCTTCCATTTCCACCAGTCGCCTCTTTTCCTGCCTGTTTTGTAAACGCTGTTTTTCTTTTTCAGCATCAGGCCTTCGCAACCGTGCTCCCTGGCCTCTTCCCTCGCCCGGGCAACCTCTTTCCAATCCGCGCAATGCAGCATAGGCGACATCGTCAGCGGCAGTAATTCAAACCGTGCCTTAGCTTCTGCTACCAGCAATTCCAGTAGCGCCCGCCGTTCGGCCATCGTCCTGTCCCTTATATCTTCACCTTTATATTCCAAAAGATCATAGCATATCATTACCAGGGGTGCTTCCTCCAGATGTTTCTTCGATAGCTTCTTACGGCCTATCCTCGTCTGCATTATATGAAAAGGTTGCAGCTGTTTATCTTTTACAGGTATGATTTCACCGTCTATAACCGTTCCATCAGGCAGCAGCCCCGGCAGCATACTAAACTCTACGAACTTCGCTGTCAGCAGGTCTTCTCCCCTGCTCCAGGCAAATAGCTCTCCGTTCCTTATAATAATCTGTCCCCTGATACCATCATACTTGCGTTCTATCTGCCAATCATCAACATCGCCCAATTCCTCCGGTGACGTTTCCAGCGCATAGGCCAGGTAGAACGGGTATGGCTTGGATATATCTTCAGCAACGCCCACTGCAGAAAGCAGGTCAAGCAAAAATGCGGTCGCAGGATCCCAATTTCCACTAAGTCTGTGTGCTACTATATTCTCATCCAGTTCATAAGACTTGGCCAATGCCTTGATCACTATCTTATCCGACACTCCTACCCGGAACGCTCCTGTGATCAATTTGTTGAAAACAAACAACTGGTCTTTCGGCAGGCTTTGCCACATGCATGTTATATATTCCTTCCTTTGGCTTTCATCTTTATCTGCCAATGCTATCAATGCGTCTATTACTTCATGTAATAAGTAATCCTTTGCTTCTTCATGTTCGGGCAATAGTAAGGTAATTGTCTCTGCCAGGTCACCTACTACCAGGTAACTCTCCTCTACCAGCCAGCGCGGTATGCCACTTAACTCTATACACCAGTCCCGCAGCTCTCCCGACTTCACCGTACGCTTCGGTCGCTTACCAGTCAGTAGTGCCACGCACCATATCGCATCTCTCGCATTCGCCGACTTGAAGTAGTCCACCAGTGCATCTATTTTCTCGTTGGTAGATGTGGTCTGGTCTATTTGCTTAAACACTTCACTAAATGCCCTCATCTGCATCTCCTCCTTTAGCAAGTGTATCTGCTGCCTCGTCTGCCTGCTCCCCTACATAAAGTGTTTCTACCTCTCTCGCATTCAATCCATGTGCCTCCTCCAGCCATTTGGCAAAGACCGACTTATATCCATGGGTTACGTACACATCCTGTGCGCCCGTCTCTTTCACTGCCCTATTCAGTTGCTGCCAGTCCGCATGGTCTGACATTACAAAGCCCCTGTCCGCTCCTCTCCGCCTCCGCGCACCACGAAGCTGCATCCAGCCGCTGCACATACCCAACTTATACGGATCGAGCTTCCTGAGCCATGATGTGCCAAGAGCAGAGGGTGGTGCTATTATCATAGCTCCCTTTATTTCCTTTCTGTCGGTAGCTGGCTCTATGCGATAGGAGGTTTGCAGTGGCCCAATGGTCTGCTCATACAATTTGTTGATATTGTCTACAGCCCCATGTGTATATATCTTACCAATAGAAGTGTCCAGTTGTTGCAAAACCCTTTGCGCCTTTCCAAGCGCATAAGCCACTATCACGGAGTTTCTTCCCTCATCCCTGTTCTGCCGCCACCACGCGTTGATATCCTCTTGTACGGATTC
>DASPNB010000035.1:0-12204 GCA_035626755.1 Flavipsychrobacter sp. | reverse complement strand
TAGGGATCGATCCCCAGCGCCTCCAATTCCTTCAGCTTCTCACGGCGTACTACTTCCTGTTCACTAAGCGTAGATAACATTATATTTTAGTATTTATTAAATGAATGTGTGCAAAAATAAGTTGATAAGTTGGATTAGCCTATCAATTTTTACCGCATGAAATTTTATGTGAATATCACGGGTGCAGCCGGTAGATCACGCCCTCATCGCCCACTACCAGCAGGGTCCCGTCAGGACAGGGAGTGACAGACCTGAGCGCTTCCTCTGTAAAGGTGTTGTACCTCGTCCATGTCTTGCCTCCATCGGAAGTATAGATCACTACTCCCTTTTCACCCACGGCATAGCCGTCACTTGCATTTTTGAAGGTGATGTCCAGCAAATGATACTTTGGTATGGCTATGTTATTTCCGTTGCGTAATCTTTCCCATGTGGCACCGCCGTCTGTAGTGTGCACAATGCTACCGTTGTAGCCGCATACCCATACCTCATCTGCGCTAAGGCAATGTATGGCATAGAAGTTATCGTTCTCTACGTCCAGTATATCCCAGCTTTCGCCACCGTCCTTTGTCTTAATAATCGCACCGTACCCTGCCACATACCCTGTCTGCGCATCGGCCATCTGCACATCGTTCATCCCGAAATCATAGTCAAGCGTTTTCAGTATTTGCTGGTTGCTGTCCGCTATTACAATAGATCCTTCCTTCTGCGCCCTTGTATTCACTAATACAACCCGGTTGCTGTTCACAAACGAAAGCCCCACATGATATTCCCAGTTAGGTATTCTCTTTTCAGTGAAACTGTATCCTTTATCATTGGTTCCTACCAGGGTTCCGTCAAAGCCCGTCATATATATTGTCCCCAGTGGCGAGATGCCCATGCCGTATAGACCTTTTCCGCTTTGTGTAAACGTATCATTCTCCCAGCTGTTCCCGCCATTCCTTGATACCAATACTTCGGCCTTCAAAAACTTCTCACCGCCGGCAATAACGCAGGTAGTATCGTCCACAAACATGATCCTGTTCAGCCTCGAGGTGGTATTGCTTTCTATACGCTCTATCTTTTGAAAATACAGCCGCTCCTTTTTACAGGCAAAAAGACCACATACTATCAAAAGCATCCATAGCTTATTCATCATATTATCCGCAATACTATTTCAATTTATAGACTCTGAGCGTTTCCTTTTCAAATATTTTCTCTCCCAGGTGGCGTTTTATTTCCTCCTTCCTGTCCACATCGCTATCTGCAAAGAGGTATCCCGCACCCTTACTAATATAATAAGTCAGCAACCCCTCATCCAGCCTGTCATTATCAAATGCCCAGCCTGTGCGGTCAAGATAATACAATAATATAAAATGAGATTCATCGTTCCCTGCCACCACTATTGCATCCTTCGGAAGCAAATTTTGAATATCCTTTTTGTAATGATAATAAGCAGGGTTAAAGCCCGGCTTCTCTGTATCCCAGCGACCGTTCACTCTCAGGTAAGCCGTTAGCGGCAAAACAGCCAGCATTACAAATGAAAGATATCTCAGCCAACCTTTGGTTTGTACCAGTTGCCAGCAGCCATAGGCAACTATGAGAAATATAAGCGGCAGGAAAGGGAACAGGTAATAGTCGTGCACTTTTGCGATCATATTAATCTCAAAGGCGAAATAGATGAGCACACCTATGCTCCAGCTTACCAGCAAAGGAAAGTACTGGTGTCTCTGCTTCCCTCTCTTAAACAGGAAATAAAACCCGGCAATAAAAAAAAGCACCGAACCGTAATTAAGCAGTAATTCAGGCAGGGCAGAAATAAGATGATGTACCGCAATATCCAATATCTCGGAAAACCCCGAGCTATTTTCCAGTACTCCCGCCACTACGCCATTTCCTTCCCAGGTGGGGATCACTGCAATATACCAGGCCAATGCAGGTATCATTAGCAAAAGATACAATGCTGCCCCGATCACTGCTTTCCCCCAATATATCTTTCCCTTTTTCAGGGCGATCAACAAGTACACCGGTACTATAATGCCATAAACAATAAAGGGAAGTTTCGCCAGGCTGGCCAGGCAGAGCATTAGCGCACTCAGCACCAGCTGCGATATTTTCTGTGTCTTCGTATACCTGAAGAAGAACCCCGTACTCCATATACTGCAACACAGCGCAAAATTATCCGGCAATGGGTTTATTGTATAATAAAAGAATACAGGTGAAAAACTAAAAGTCCAGGCTCCCAGAGCAGAAAGTCCCTTGTTCTTAAAAATGGCATTACATAGATAAAAGATACCCCATGCTGAAAAAAGCCCCAGTATAAATGTCAGCACCCGGCTGATAGCTACATCACTTCCGAGCACTTTGTGAAACACCGCAAAAGTCCACTGCATCACCGGGAATTCCATTCTCATGATCCTGTCATCCGTCCTCAACTCGTTGATCCGGGGATTGAAGATGTTCATGTCTTCCTGGTAAAAATTATCAGTTACCGTCTGGGTTTGCGTTTGCCTCCATACATGTATCCCCACCAGGTCTTTGCTGAATACCTGCCAATGCATCGCCAGGCTAACGATAGGTATCAGCCATAAGATGATTTTGTAATGTCTGTTCAGGAAATTCACCGCCGAAATTTACAGAATATAATATCAATACAAAACCCGGCTTCGGGCCGGGCTCTGCATTTTATATTGTAATTAGATTATTTCTTTATAAACGTCCCCGAGGCATTTAATTCAGCTATAAAAACATGATAAATACCGGGAGTGAGTTGATCAATAGATATCATAGCGGTTTTATTGAAGAACCTTGCGCCGACGGTTTGTTTCTTTCCCAGCACATCATATACCTCTATATCCGTGCGTGCTGTTAATCCGGTAACGTCGATATTTATTCTATCACCGGCAGGATTGGGATAGATTCTAAGGTCCATGTTCTTGTTTGATACAACTTCGGATGCAGATAAAGACCAGCTAAACTGCCCCCATGCGGTATCGGCTACTTCCAGGATTAAACCGCTATCTACGCCTGGACAAGAGGTGTTTTGCCCCGGATCAACAACGACCAGCGCAGTAACAACACTTTCAGACGCACCGGCATTTAGAGTGAAATTGCCCGTACCAATCACAAAGTTCCTGTCTCCGGTGGGATTTCCACTCGTGCATTCATTGAAGCCTGAGATCATGGTGTCGAGCGCATCATTAAAATAAGATGCTGATGTACTAATGTATATATTGGCAAGATGTGAAAAACCACCAAGTGGAACGTAAGTGTTAAGTTGATCGCCCGGAACTCGTACAAAAGTGAGACCGGCAATGGGAATGTTGGAGCCATAGCTATAATTTCCGGTGCCGTCCATATTGTCGCCGTTGTAATTATATCCCATTCTTCTTGCCGAGTCAAAGCCTACGTAATCATCGGAGTACAATCCCAGGTCGAAATCTGTTAATTGTCCGAATCTTACGTTGGTATAGTTTATTGCCGACTTGTTCTTGATGGTATAGTCATAGTAAACGACATTCTCTATCAAGCCGCCTTGCGCAAAGGCATAAGCCGCAATTTCAATCTGCACTTTTAACGGTGCGCCGTTGGTTGCGTCATGGGTAAGACCGTTGTCGTTTACGACCCACCACAGCATTTGCTGGCCCTTTATCACAGGATATTCTCCCTGTAGTGGTTCGTAGGTTCCATTGTTGTTAAAGTCGTGAAAAGGTGCCATATCTTCAGTTATGGTAAGGGGTGCATTATTGTTGCCTGTAGCGTACTGGTTCCCCTTTGCCGGCCATTGCAGAATAACAGTTGGCGTATTGCCGGTGGTATGAACGGTTTGCGCCAGGAAAGCGGTGATGTCAGTCTCTTCTATTTTCCATATTTTGGCCCATTTATCTATTGTGGTGATGTTGGTATTGCCTGCGTTATCAAGCGGACCGGGGTAGAAGTCAAGGGTTGGATTAGAGTAATCGGGATAAAGTGCTCCGGAGAGGTGCAGCACATTGCCATTTTCATATCCGCGGATAAGAATGCCGCAGCCAAATCCAATGGCTTTGTCGGAGCCTTTGGGAAATTCAGCCGCAGCTAGGCCATCTGCGGTGTTCGTCCATAATATACCGTTGGTGCCTACGCGCGCATTGATGTTTCCAGCATCTACGGAGTCAATTTTTTCGTAAGGAATTTGAGCAAATACGCCGAATGGCAATGCAAACAGAAATGAAGTAAGAAGGTATCTCATCATTTGGGAGTTTTAAGGTTAAAAAATTGGGTTCTATTGATAAGACGTAAATTTATATCATTTGCTTTGCTTTCAGCTCCAGGTATTTATTGATCACGTCCAGCGTCAACTCCGCAGGCGTTGTGAGAATAGACAATATGCCATGCCTTCTCAGTTCCCGCACTATCTGTCTCTTTTCATAGTCAAAGCGGTCGGCAATAGTTTTAATATATATGCCTTCCGTGCTGTCTGCCTGTGTTTCCTGTAGCTCCTTTAGCAGGGTGTTGCGGAAGAAGATCACGCATACCAGGTGCCTGCCTGCCATCTGTTTCAGGAATGGCAGCTGCCGTTCCAAAGACGACATCGTTTCAAAATTGGTGAACAGCAGTATACAGCTTCTCTGCGTTATCCGCCTCGTTATGGTCGACCATAGGGTGGAGTAGTCACTTTCCTTGAACTCCGTCTGCTGTTTATAGAGTGCCTCCATCAGGTGATTTATCTGCCCGCTGCGCCTTTCCGAAGCTACTATATCGCTTATTTTATTGGAGAAGGTGATAAGCCCCGCCTTATCATGTTTCAGTAGTGCCACATTCAGCAGCGCCAGGCTCGCGTTGATGGCATAGTCCAGCAGGCTCATTCCGTCAAAGGGCATCTTCATGGCGCGGCCCTTATCTATTATGGCATATATCTGTTGCTGTTTTGCATCGGTAAACGTATTCACCATTATATTTCCCCTGCGTGCTGTTGCTTTCCAGTTGATGGTGCGCACATCATCTCCCTGAACATAGTCTTTTATTTTTTCAAATTCCATGCTATGTCCCAGTCGTCTCACTTTCTTTGCTCCTGTAAAGTTGCTGTCGCTGATAGCTAGGAGGTGATATTTTTTCAGTTGCATATACGATGGGTACACTTTCACCATGGTCTCCTCTCCCGCTGCTATCCTGCGGGTCACCAGCCGTAGCGGACTGTGAGCAAAGCACAGCACATTCCCGAACGCATATTCTCCACGAGTAGTTGGCCTCAATATATAGTCTATCGTTTTCCTGGTCCTGTACGGCAGTGTCAGTTTTTTATAAAATCTCCGTTCCTGCATCTGCACCGGCTGTGTTTCCACTATGCCTGCATGCACGGTAAAGGGAAAGCTGTTGTAGATAGAAAGAGATATTTTGTTTTCATCACCCAGGCTCAGTCTCGGTGCCGTTATCCGGCTGACCTTGATCTCGCCTTTTACAAAGAACAGCAAGACATAGTCAGCAATCGTCAGCAAGCTAAATGCGGCCAATGCATAAGTCGCAAGCCGGTAAGCGATATCAAAGAAAAAGCCACAGAAGAATACGATGATGATCATAGTCATCACCGCATACCATTCTTTGGAGAGGTAAAGGTTCCTTATGTAGCCTTTATTATTCATTTATCTTGGTATCTCCAGCCTTGCTATTATTTCTTTCAGTACGTCATCTGCTGTGGCGCCTTCCATTTCCTTTTCAGGTGTCAGGTTAATACGGTGTCTCAGTACCGGCAGTGCAGCATGTATTATATCTTCAGGTATTACAAAGTTTCTTCCCCTTATCACACCTATCGCTTTCGACATCTGCAGCAGCGCTATGGAGGCCCGTGGCGATGCTCCCAGGTACAGGCTCTTGTCATGCCTGGTTTCATGTATCAGTTTGGCTACAAACTCTACAAGTTTCTTCTCTACGTGTATTTGCCTCACCATAGTGCGGGCATTCTGTAGTATCTCCGGCGTAATGATAGGCTGCACATTTTCCAGCAGCTCTGCTACGCCATGCTCTCCCTGCCGCTCCAGTATTCGCACTTCTTCTTCCAGGGTGGGGTAGCCAACTACCACTTTCATCATAAAGCGGTCCAGCTGGGCCTCGGGCAGCCGGTAGGTACCTTCATGCTCCACAGGGTTCTGTGTGGCAATCACCATGAAGGGGGCCTGCATCTTGTAGGTATGCCCGTCCACTGTTATCTGCCGCTCTTCCATTACTTCAAAGAGCGCAGCCTGTGTTTTGGCAGGGGCACGGTTAATTTCATCTATCAGCACCATATTGCTGAATACTGGTCCTGCTTTAAACTGGAACGATGCCGTTTGCGGATTGAACACACTGGTGCCTATCACATCGCTGGGCATCAGGTCGGGTGTGAACTGTATACGCGAGAAATTAGTATTCACCAGCTTGGCCAGCAGTTTGGCTGTCAGTGTCTTGGCTACTCCCGGCACACCTTCTATCAGCAGGTGACCATCTGCCAGCATACCTGCCAGCAGCAGCTCTATCATAGTGTGTTGTCCCACTACTATCTGCTGTATGCTATCCTGCACTTTGTCTACCAGTTCGCTTAGTGGATTTATACCGGCTTGTTCCTCAAAGCTGTTTTCAGTTGTATCCATTATTATGGTTTTTTATAGAATCGTTGAATAGTATTGTTCAGGTGATAAAGATAAGCCTCGTCTACATTGGCGCTGCCTAGTCTTATTTCATGTATCATTTCCACCAGGTTAGCCGCGACTTCCATGGGCAATCCCGATTTATTGGCCAGCTGCTGTACAAATATCTCATTCAGTTGGTTAGTATTCAGGTAATAGTGGGTCCGTACCCATTCCAGGTAGTGCTGTATCATTTTCTCCGCCAGGTTCCTGTGGTTGCCTTTGTTGTAGTAGAGTCTTCCTACTGTTTCCACAAAGGTCACCGAGGTGTTCTCCAGCGGCTTCACAATGGGTATCGGTTCCTGCCGGAGTTTCAGTTCCAGCAGTACATACAGCAAAAGGGTAATAATAGAAAGCCACAATGCCCATTTGGTTGCAGGGTTTCTCCATAGTATGCCAAAGTCTGAGTGTTCCGCGCGGTGCTTGTAGTAGCTGTTCCAGTATATATGGGTTACATTTTCCGGCAGGCTGTTCCAGATACCGTCCATATACGACAGGTTGTTTTGCTGCAGCAGGAAGTAATTACTGATAGCAAGCGGCGCCGCGTGTAGTGTGATATGTCCGCGGCCAACTTCGTACCTCACAAAGTTGGGTTTATCTCCGGTGTATCCCAGTATTTCCGGGTATTCGGAAACATAGCCGGTAACATCCTCTTCATCTTCCTCGTATTGGTCATAGTATTCTTCGTCCGTTAAGCTCGTGTCAGCATTGGCGCTGCTGTCGGCGTATTCGCTTTCAGTTGTGTCAATAGAATTAGTATCGGCTGCTCCGCTGCCAATTAGCGCTGCGAGGGCTGTGCTATCAGTCTTTACTGAATCTGCTTCCGGCTCTTCCAGGCTGAACCATCCTCTTATATGCCGTCCCTGGAAACCATACTTTTTGTTAGTATCGCTGGCAAAGGAAAGACTGCCCAGGTTTTCTTCTCCTGTATTAGCCTTGTCGGGTTCCTGTTCTTCGTTGGCGAAGGAGAGCATCCCCGAGGCTTTGTAGCAGCCCAGTTTTTCTTCCAGTTTATTATCCAGGCTGCTGCAGAACAGTAGTATCTCATTTCCTGCCTCCGCAAAAGTGACGAGGCGTTCCAGTTCTTCCTCCGATACATGGAAGTTTAGCCCGCTTAGTATAAGTACGATCACTCCCTTTTCATTCTTCATCTCATCATCTATATTGCTATAGCGGAAGCCTTGCGAGAGGGCATCTATCTTCACAGCAGGGAAGTAATACTTCAGGCTTTCATAGGCTAGGTGAGCGCCATAAGGTTTTTTGTCGTTCTTATCAAGGCTTACCGACCAGTCTATCTTACCTTCATCATCTTCTCCGCAACCGGAAAAGACCAGGCAGACCAGCAAGAACAGGTATGTAAGCCTCCTCCTCATCTGTCCAGTTGCTTTTGCAGTTTGTAGAAGAGTTGAATGTACTCATTGTAGCTTTCCTGCGATATGGTAAAACCGCCATACCAGGTATATTCATATTGGCGGGAAAGCTGCCTGAAGGGGGCCTTGTATTCTGTGCCCGCCAGTTCACTGAAGTACTCGTAGTTCGTCTTGTCGTTCCTGTATTCTATCAGTCGTCCGTGTTGCAGCAGTTGCAGCAGCCACATATAGCTATAGCGCACAGCCAGCCTCAGGTCTCCTTCACCGCTTGCTTTTTGTAGCAGCGCTTCCCATTGGGTTTCGTTGATGTCCTCATCTATTTCTTGCCCTTCTGTTTTTTCTTTCTTACTCCTTCTGCCGAATATGCCGCTTCTTTCACCTGCTATTATCTTATATACGGCAAAGGCTACTATCAGTATCAGCACAGTCCAGGCTATCAGCTGACCTGTGCCGGAGCCGAGCCATTGCAGGAATTTTACGAACATTGGGGTACTCTGCTTTTTTACCACCCTGGGCTTATACTCTATTGAGTCCCTGTAGTAAAAATCCTGGTCATTGCTTAGTTCGTTCCATTCGTTATAGGTAATGTTTCGTTGGGTTTTTGCTACGGCAGCGGTATCCTCCTGTGCACGCGAAGCGGGCACGTTAGCAACTATGCTCCACGTCAGCAGCAGAAAGCAAAGAATGTATCTATTTGCCCGTAGCCTCATTTTGCTTCCTGCTCACTTTTAGGGGATAAAACACAAAGTACCAAAGAATAAATGCCAGCGACGAAGCCAGTATCAATACACTCAGCCATACAGGCATCCCCGTATAGCGGGTGACGAATCCTTCAAAGAAGGCAGCAACTATAAAGATAGGTACGAGCGAGACCATGATTTTTATGGCATCTTTGGCAGCCATGCCGAGCGCCTGCAGTCTTGTATAGGTTTTCGGGAAGAGTATCGCATTGCCTATCATCAGCCCTGCACTGCCTGCTATCACTATCGCCGATATTTCCAGAGTGCCATGTATAAATACAACAAGAATAGAGCGTATACCCAGCCCGTGCTGGAAGAACATTTGCTCAAACACGCCCAGCATCAGCCCGTTCTTGAATAGTATATACAGGGTGCCGACCGATGCAAAGATGCCCCAGGCGAAACACAAAAAGGCCACCTTTATATTATTGAAGGCAATGTATAAGAACATGATGAATTCATTCTCGTCTTTATACACGCCAAAGGGGTCTCCTGAGGCTATATTGCGCTCGGTCATGTCCACATATTGGTCGCCCAGCACCCCGCGCACAAAGCTTTGATCCTGCATAGCCGAGAAAACACCTATGGCCACAAAAGCGCTGAAGAATAAAAAGGTGAATAGCAGTGTACGGTGATGTTTTTTGATGATGAGCGGAAGCTCCGCTGCAAAAAAGCTTTTGATCCTGCTCTGTTTTTCTTTCTTGTTCCGGTATATGGAAAGATAAATGCGCGCTGCAAGCCCGTTGATGAATTTTACCGTATTGCTGAAGGGGTAGAAGGTCTTGGCATAGGCCAGGTCGTCCACCAGGTAGGTAAACCGTTTGGCTACCTCATCGGGGTCCTCTGTGGGCTCTTCGTAGCTTTTCCAGCGTTCTATATTGTTCTTAATAAATTGCCCCTCGCGCATAGTAGCTCTTGTTCCGGCTTAGACCCGCCAATTTAGCAATTTTTGCAGCAGCAGAACCCACATTTTTGCCTTATTCATCTTATTTTCACACTCGTAGTCACAGGCGCATGAGCATTATTACTATAAGTACTCCTTTTAATATCGACCTGGAATTCAGGGTGGCTTCTTTTCATAAGCGCCTCTTGGCCTGGTTCATCGATTTCATGGTGCTTTGTGCTTACAACTATGTCGTTTGCAAGTTCATCATCTTCCCATTCGGTTTAAGCGAGAACATGCAGTACGCGCTTTTCATCCTCCTCGCTGCTATACCTTCTTATCTCTATCATTTCCTGATGGAACAATTCCTTAACGGGCAAAGCATCGGCAAAAGGGCTATGGGGCTCAAGGTGGTTTCACAGGCAGGGGACGAGCCTACAGTCAGCCAGTACTTGCTGCGTTGGGTGCTGGGCATTGGCAACGCTGTTTTGTTCATCCTGCCCTTTGTTATGATTTACTATCCCGTAGTCACTGTTTTTCTCCTGGTATTTTACCTGCCCGATGTGCTGGCTATAGGTTTAAGTCGTAAAAGCCAGCGCCTGGCAGATATGGCCGCTAATACGGTGCTTATAGATCGTAAGCATAAAACACAGATAGAAGATACCATCTACCTTGAAATAGAAGAGGATCGGTATACTGCATTATTTCCGCAGGTAATGAAACTCACCGACCGCGACATCAACGGCATACGCAATCTTCTTGACGTCAAAAAGCAAAACCGGGACAACGATATTTACATGGCCCAGATAGCTTACCGCATAAAGGAAGTACTGAAAATAGAAAGTGACCTGGTACCGGAAGATTTTTTAAAACAATTGCTGAAAGACTACAACTATATTACAAGAAAATAGCAACATTATTACTCACTCCAAACTATCAACACTCAATGAAAAAAGTCTTATATCCTATAGCTTTACTGTTCTTTTTTTCATGCAATTCCATAGAGAACAGGGATAAGAAGATCATTAATGCAATAACAGAACTGGAAAGCAAGGATCTTGATAAAAACAAACTTGAAAAAGTAGAGCAGGTAACGCTGCTTTCTGTCGATACCCTGACGCAGAAAGCTGTTATATACTTGGCTTTGGAAAGCGCAAAAACAAGCCTGGAGATCACGAAGCAGGGGGTAGATAGCAATTTAATAGTATCTCAAAAAGAACACCTTGAGTTTATGCGCAAGATGGGTGATACGCCCTCAGAAATAGAAAAACAGGAGCAGTTTATACAAGAGCAAAGGGATTACTTGGCTGAAAGATTGAAGCGCATCGATCAAATGTCTAAGAAATACGACAGCCTGTCTGCTGAGCATGAAAAAGCCAATGGCGAGGAAAACAATATCCTTAGGGTTCAGGCCAGTGTAGTATATCAATATCAAGGACAAAAGGATTCCATGAAACGGCACTACCTGTTCAATATGGATTTAAAACCCATGACCAGCCAGGGTGGCATTAAGGCTCACCGGGAGCTGGAGGAACTTCTTAAGCGATAGCATCAGCTAAAAGACTGGAATATGTAACAGGGAACTAGCACCTACTCGTATTTTACCGCAGTAGTGCCGATTCCTGTTATTTTGTAATGGAACATCGGCCCCTGGTGGGTAGCGACTATCACTGTATCGCCACTGATGCGCCAGGCACCGGAGTAGGGTATTTGCCTGTCTTTTCCACAGGTGGTTTTTCGTCTTTCATGGAAGCTGCCGTTACTCCTGAATGTGATCATAGAAAATTCCATGGATGTTTCGTCTCCCGGCAAAGCAAGTCGCATATAACCTGCACCATCCTGGAGCCAGAGTTTGTCAACCAGTCCGTCCCAGATCTGTTGCTTGCTGAATGTTTGGGCAGAAGAGCTGAATGGGCTAAGCGAAGCTACCAAGTAAAAAAGGTACAGGTATTTCATAGTTGTTGGAAGTGGGTTAACCGTACTAACCTAAAACAAATGCGCGAGATTTTTATAACAGTTTTTTTGTAGGATAAAAAAGCCTTACTTGTAGCATCGGGCTCTACAGCTGCATCGGGCTCTACAGCTGCATCGGGCCCCGCTCCGTCGGTCGCTTAATAGAATTGGTGGCAGGCCACTTTCTCCTACGCAGCGTTGGCCCTCCCGGAGCACCGGCGGAGCCGCATGTGCGGAGGGTGCCCTTTTCTTTTGTTACTTTTCTTTTGGGCAAGCAAAAGAAAAGTAAGGGTTAGTAACGAAACCAATGTTGATGATTTGTTCGGAAGTTCGGTAAAGGACAACTGCTTGGAAATCCTAAGTAATCATTTACTGGTAATACACTGAAACTGCAGGAGTATAGTAAATTCGAACGCACTTCCAGCAAAGAAACTAACAGGAAGGTAAACAATGCGATCAGCCGCCCTATTTATTATTTTTTTTTTGTTATCGATAGTTACTCAAGGGCAAGTTGTATACAATATCAGTATTTAAAGAATTTAACAACACCTTGTCAGTTTTCCTTGTTCAGTTAATTAACTTTATATCTGGCATAGGAAAGCAAAGGAAGTCAACTGAGCGCAAGAGGCGTGGCAAGTACGAAG
>DASPNB010000034.1:0-4585 GCA_035626755.1 Flavipsychrobacter sp. | reverse complement strand
TTCGTGAAGCGATAAATACTTTTCATTTGCATAAAAGAAAGCCTCCTTGTAAACAAGGGGGCTTTTCTTTTTGTGTGTGTATTATGCTGTCTATGTTCGGTAAGGGCTTGGTTGCTTCTGATGAACCCGCTGTGTTGCCCCCCTCTGAATTTGCAGACAAGCTGCAAATTCTGTCTCCCCCCTGCTCCCGCTTGTTAGCGGGACAGGCAAGGGGAGCGTTTAATACTTTGAATGTGTCATCGTTGTAACCGCAAGAACGCGTGGTTAGATTGCTTCGCCGCGCCAGCTGTGGGTTGTTACGTCGGCTTTTTGCATGTTTTGCGTCTCGCAAAGACGGTTGGGTTGCAGGTGCGCTTATTTGTTGGGCGAGGGGCATGGTTGATTCTGATGAACCCGCTGTGTTGCCCCCCTCCGAATTTGCAGACAAGCTGCAAATTCTGTCTCCTCCCTGCCCCCGCTTGTTAGCGGGACAGGCAGGGGGAGCGTTATATTGTTTGCTATAATTAAAAAACCGGCCTAATGGAGGCCGGTCGTAAAGTTCAATAAGGGGTAGAAGGAATCAGAAGTATATCAGAGCGTCCGGTTGCCTGTCCAGGTGCCTGTTTTGTTCTGGCTATCTTTCCAGGTACCCTCCACATGATCTGTGCCCTGGAACTCACCTTTAACTTCTACTCCGTTGTTGCTAAGGTCTATTTTTCCGTTGACCAGCGTGCCTCCAAAAGGAGTGCCGCCATCGGTAACTATAGTGAAGTCGTCACCTGACATGACCATGTTGAAGACGCCGTTGTCGTCACCGGCATAGGTGCCTTCAAAATTCCTGATGAGCGTAGCAGAAGTTTCCTTGTATATGGCTACGTTAACCGTATGGCCGGGAATGTTTACCGATACCATAGGATTTTGGCCGTTTGCATCTACGGAGAAGGTTGCGGTTACAGCCTGGCCGTTGATCGTACCCGTAAACAGCGCATTGCTGATAGCCTGGCCGGGTGTCCAGCCTGAAAGGGAGGTAGTAGAGAGCTCTGCATTCTGCCCGTCGAAAGCTACGAGGGCTTTTACTTCGGTGCCTGTATTATAGAGGTACAGTGCAATGGTTCCCGTAGAACCAACCAGCACGCCTTTATATACGCCGCCGCTATTGTCATCATAGGCAGCTTTAGCTTCCGGTGTTGTGATGCAAGTTGTACATTTGTAGGGTTCCGGTGGAGGTGGAGTATTATCATTGGGATCATCTTTTTTGCAAGAGACCATCAAGGTGCAAACCGACAAAAAAAGTAGTAAAGACTTTTTCATATAAATACCGTTTTTAGTGAATTTGAATGCAAGATGCAGCTATTAAGCAAGCCTGAAAATGTGATATTAGTAGTAGGGCGCAAAGGCCTGTGTTTGTTGGGTTGCTGGCTGCTTTTGATTGCGGCATTTCCGCCCAGTTTACAGGCGCAGCCGCACCGGCTCTTGTTTCATTCTATGGGTGTGAACGAGGGCTTGTCGCATAGCTCTGTCTATTCCTTGTTCCAGGATAGCAGGGGGTTTATCTGGCTGGGCACGGCAGACGGGCTCAACAGGTATGATGGAAGGAAGATCAAGGTTTACAGGCCTGCGGAGGCGCAGCATGAAGAAGAAGCCGCGTATATCAGGAGCAGGATAGTAGAAGACAAGGAGGGCAACCTCTGGTACCTGGGGTTTGCAGGTCTGTTCTGCTGGGATAAGACCACGGAACGGGTGACGAAGAGAGCGGATATCAGCGGCACCGCAACTGTATATTTCCTGGATGAGAAAGGGGAACTGTGGTTTCATGACTTGCTTAATGGAATCAGTTCTTACAACCTGTATACAAAAAAGAGGCAGACTTATCCTTTCCCCTTTAAGTTTGAAAGGGAAAAATACTGGAACCTTCATATCACCACAGATGACAAAAGGTATTTGTGGTTTTCTGTTTATAACAACGGGGACTATTACCGCTTTGATATCAGCACGCGGACTTATCAAAAACTGAGTTACAATAAAGGTGTGTCTTTGCTCCAGTATGAGAACGGCAGGCTTTGGCTGTCGGATGATAAGCGTATCACTGTTTATGATGCAGCTACGATGCAATTAAGGAGTGAAATTCTCCATAAGGGAGTTTCACTGCACCAGGCACGCCTGTACCGCGGCAAAAGCAGGCATTTATGGCTTGCGATAAACAGGTCGGGCATCTACTGTATAGATGAAAAAGGGAATGTAAAGGACGAGCACAGGCACGACAACTACAGCAGCTACACTATATCATCAGACAATGTAACCCGGCTAATGGAGGACAGGACAGGGAGCCTTTGGGTAGCTACAGATGGTGGGGGAGTATCGAAGACAAGCCTGAAGGAGATGCCATTTGGCAGATTCCCCGCAGATGAAAAGAGCCACCCCGAGGTAAAGGATCTTTTGACATGGGCGCTTTATGAAGATCGCGAGGGGAGGGTGTGGTTCTCTACTGACAAAGGAGGGCTCTATATTTATGACCCGGCAAGCGACGAGGTGAAAGAACAAAAAATAGCGGGCATACAAGGGCAGGTAAAATACATCTTTGAAACTGCTGAAGGCGCTATGTGGTTTGGCTGCACGGGCGGGCTTGTTTGCGTTGACAACGGAAAGGCCGGCAAACTGCATGTTTCTAAATCTCCTGCTGCTACGAAGTCTGAAAGTGAAGTGGTAGTGGTGAAAATTCTTCCGGTCACTAAGGAAATGTTCTTAGTTGCTACCAGCCAGGGACTACGTGTAATAGAAAAAAGATCAGGGGTATGGAAGGAGAAGCCGATGGAGATGCCCAATCCCCTTTTCGGGAAGCTGACAGATGTGGCTGAGGCCGGTGCCGGCACTTATTGGCTGGTTTCGCCGGGCCATGGCCTTATACTTGCCAGGTTAGATGCTGATGCTGTCGTTCCCTTAGACAGTTTCCTGCTTCGCGAAAGTGTGAAGGCGATACACATAGATGAAATTGACAGGGATGTAGCCTGGCTGGCCTCAAAGACGGGGCTTTGGAAACTGGATATAAAAAGCAGGAAGACTAAACGCTACAATGCTAACGATGGGCTGGGAAACCCTTACCTATACGCATTGCTGGAAGATGCCAACCACAATATCTGGATGAGTACCAACGGCGGGCTGAGTTGCTATCATAGGGCAAGCTCTTCTTTCACAAACTATACCTACAGCAATGGCCTTCAAAGCAATGAGTTCAACTCGGGAGCTTATCATAAAGGACGCTCAGGAAAGCTCTATTTTGGTGGGGTAAAAGGCTTTAACTGGCTTACAGAGAAAACTACTGCTCCCGATACGGTAATACCTGATTTGTTGGTCACTAAAATTGCCTTGGCAGATAGTCTCATCTCACCTTTTTCCCTTAGAAACAAAACGATAGACCTTTCATACAGGAAGAACTATTTCGATTTACAGGCGCTGGTGGCTGACTATACCCGGCCTGAAGCTAATGTGATAAAGTACAGGTTGAATGGTTGGGACAAGAACTGGCAAGTCTCACAAAGCGGTGAAGTACACTATGCCAACTTAGCCCCCGGCTCGTATGAGTTGGAAATGACAGGCATAGGCAGCAACGGGGCTGTAAGCAAGCCATATTTATTGAAGGTGAACGTAATTGCTCCTTTCTGGCAGCAGCTCTGGTTTAAGACACTGGTGTTGCTGATGCTCCTGTCAGTAATTGTTGGTGTGATTTATGCCTACTACCGCCGGAAAATAAACAAGGCTCTCAGGGAACTGGAACAACAAAAAGTGCTGGCTGCAGAACGCAGTCGCATCAGCCGTGACCTGCATGATGATATTGGTAGCGCTATCACCAAAATAACACTGATAAGCGAGCTCATTCCCCTGCGGCAGAAGACGGATGAGGCTGTGCTGGAAGACGTGCGAAAAATATCGACGACGGCAAGGCGGGTATCCCAGAGTATGAGCGATATCGTTTGGGCCCTGCATGCCCAGCATGATAGCCTGGAAGGTTTGCTGGCTTATATGAGGGAACAAATACGGGAATTTTTACAGCCGATAGGGCTGAAATACCAGCTTAACTTTCCCGAAGATGTGCCATTTATAAAACTGAACGGGGAGCAAAGACGAAATATTCTGATGGTGACCAAGGAGGCCCTGAACAATGCGGTGAAGTATGCCGATGCGGAAAATATTTTGGTTTCAGGAAAATATGAGAACGGAACGCTTGAATTCTGCGTGAGCGATAATGGTAAGGGATTCAACGTGTCTGAGGCCCGTGAACATGGTAACGGGCTGAAAAACATGAGGAAAAGGATGGAAAGCATTGGAGGAACTTTCGATATCCTTCAGCCCGGGCAGGGGACTGTCATAGTATATAGCCTGGCGGTATAGGATACTACTTTTTTCATACAAATTCTTAGACTACGGAAGCTTAATTTTGAAATATGGACGCGCTGGTATTGATTGAAGATGACGAAAAGATCAGGCAGTACCTTATCGAATTGATAACGGTAACGGGGTTGTTCCGCCTGGAGGCTTCATTTGCTTCTGCCGAGGCTGCTATGCAGTATTTTGAGAAAGGCAATGGCAAAAACGTTTCCCTGCTGCTCAC
>DASPNB010000033.1:0-3391 GCA_035626755.1 Flavipsychrobacter sp. | reverse complement strand
CTGCAAAGCGCTACCGGGGGCTAAACGGATATTTTTAAGACATCACCCGGCATCATTGCACTTATAATGGTAGGGGTACTGGGACTGCAGATGGTGATCTCTTACCTGCGCGTCTACTTCTTTACATACGTAGGTGAGAATGCAGTAGCGGATATGCGCAAAGACGTATACGCCCGGATGATATCGATGAACATGGACTTCTTTGCCAAAAGAAGGGTAGGGGAACTCTCCAGCCGTGTTATGTCCGATATCAGCCAGATACAGGATACTATCACTTCTGTACTGGCAGAGATACTGCGTGGCGTGCTTACCTTGGTTATAGGTCTCTCCCTTATATTTTTCATGTCGGCCAAGATGGGCCTGCTCATGCTGGCTATAGTACCTGTAGTTGTTATCATTGCTGTCATTTTCAGCAAGCGCATCAGGAAGTATGCCCGAAGTGCGCAGGATAAATTAGCTGATACCGGAACCGTACTTCAGGAATCATTGCAAGGCGTAAGCAATGTAAAAGCTTACACAAATGAGTGGTACGAAATAAAGCGATACAATAGCAATCTTCGCGATATGGTGCATCTTGCCATACAGAGTGGCAAAATGCGTGGCCTCTTTATCGCTTCTATGATCTTCTGCCTGTTCAGCTCTATCGTTTTGCTCGTGTGGTATAGTACTACACTGATGCAAAGAGGTGAACTCGATTTTGCGCAGTTGGCAGCCTTTGTACTATATACAGGCTTTGTAGGCGGTACGCTCGGCGGCTTTGCCGATATGTTTGGCCAGCTGCAAAAAACACTGGGCGCCACACAGCGCGTCCGCGACCTTTTGAAAGAAGAAACAGAGCACATTTCGCTTGCAGAAGTTCCGCTGGACGAAAAATACAGGCTGCACGGAAAGGTAGAACTGCAACATATTGCTTTCAGCTACCCAAGCCGTAAAGAAATACCTGTACTGAAAGATATTTCCCTCTCTGCCAACATGGGGCAGCAAGTAGCCATAGTAGGGCCGAGCGGGGCAGGGAAGAGTACGCTTATTTCGTTGCTGCTTGGCTTCTACCAACCCGACAAGGGCGCTCTTTTGTTTGACAGTCGTGATATGCGCGACATACCACTAACCCAACTCCGGAAGCAGATGGCGCTTGTGCCGCAAGATGTACTACTTTTCGGCGGAACCATTTTTGAAAATATTGCCTACGGTAAACCCGGAGCCAGCAGGGAAGAGGTAATAGAAGCAGCCCGCAAAGCCAATGCCCACAATTTTATCTCCGGCTTCCCCGAAGGCTATGAAACTGTAGTAGGGGAGCGGGGAGTGAAACTTTCCGGTGGTCAGCGCCAGCGCCTGGCTATTGCAAGAGCAATTTTGAAAGATCCTGTTATACTGATACTTGACGAAGCTACCAGTTCTCTCGATTCAGAATCAGAGTCACTGGTGCAGGAAGCGCTTTACAACTTGATGAAGAACAGGACCTCCTTTGTTATCGCTCACCGCCTATCTACCATCCGCAATGCTGATAAGATCATTGTATTGGAAGGTGGGTATGTGAAGGAGTCGGGAACGCACGCGGAACTTATTCGTATAGATGATGGCCTGTACAGGAATCTGAACCAGTTGCAGATAGAAATGTAGTGGCCTCAGTCGTTGATACGTTCGACGCCTTTTGAAGTGAGCTTTACTACATCTGCTGAACTGTTATAGAACTGGATGATGCCTTTTTGTTCTAGCTCTTTCAAGATTGGAAATATATCTTCCTTGTCCGTACTTAGTTCTTCAACGAGGCCGTCAATATGAATAGGAGGTGTTCCGCTCAGGTAATGGCGACTGATCTCCTGGAGTTTTTTATGAAGTAACCTGGCCGTTAACATCTGGCAAATATCACAAAGGGAAAGCAATTTAATAGTAGTAGAAGAGTGTGATTTTGCAAATTTATCTGGCATAATTTTTTTGGTTTGGTATCAAGCTCCCGACCATGGAACACTAAAAATTCACGCGCCTTGACAAGGTGGTTATGGTCATCCATCCTTTTCAACAATTCATCTATATGATGATGGAAAATTTGCTGAACTTCTTAATGACGCCGGCACTGTCCACTACAGGCCACTTGATTTCTTAGAACTTGAAGAGGAGAGAGTCCCTGGTATCAGCATCATATGCATCCGGTTAATCCTCTATGAGAATTCCGGAAAAATTATGATATTGCCGGCATGAAAAATATCATCACCTCAATCCTTTGCTTGTTATCTGTTACCGCATCTGCCCAATTCAAGCACCCCGCCCATAGCGTCAACTACGATTCTGAAGGAAAGATATACTGGGAGCAGATTTATAATGTACACAACCGTGGCCCTGAAGATGTTGTTGAATATGCACGCAGCTTTGTAAAGAAGCAACCCGGCGCTACCATAGTTTCAGAAGACAAAGAGAACCATACTATCACCGTCCAGTTCAAGTGGAAATTTACCGATGCCAGCGAAAACCATAAGCTATATGGCATTGTCATTACTCCTAATGTCGTTTTCGCCGGAAAAACAAACCGCACACGCGTTTACGTTTCCAATCTTACGTTTGAGGGCGGAAAGATTTGCGGCAAAGAAGGTCCACTTGAAAAGGTGTACAAATGCGAAGACGTGAGCAAGCACCAGAAAACAGAAATATCAGTTTTTCTTAATGAGAAAAAAGTGGACAAACTAATGGAGGACTACAAAGAGTACCTTGTAGAAGCCGTTCGCAAAGGACCGAAAGAAAAAAGTGCAGCCAGTAACGACTGGTAGCAATGGCAGTGTCCGTTCTACACTTTACACAGGATTTTTCACACGTTCTACATAATGTACCAGGGCCCGCAACGGGCTCTTTTTTTTATCGCATTGGTTTTCATGTTGAGGGGAGACTTAAGATCAGGTGGTGGCAAGCTGGCATTATAATTTTATTAACAATTCCAGTTTGTTGTTCGCATAATGTTTAAGCCAATTTTTTACGCCTACCTCCGGGCCGGCAGTGTATTGTATTTTCTTCAGAAGGCGCCGCCACGGCTGGCCGCCATAGTTTCTATTGTCAAACTCCGTTTCAATTTTTTCAGCCATGAATAGCAGAGAATTACCATCCCATGAAAGGGCCCAGATCCTTTACAAGATATTACTGTACGTCCTTTTCCTGGCCTGCACCGCCGTTTCACTTACTATGTAGCTTTCTTTTTCGTTCTCTCTTATCCTCTATATAGCGGGTCCTTTTTCGTAAGGCTCGCTTTTTCTGCTTCAGCTGCGGCTAGGCCAGCAATCCCTCTGCCTGCAGAAAAGCCTCCACGCCCAGCTTAAAGCATTTGTCCAGCTCCTTATTGCGCTGGAGGTTGTAGCTAAGGCGCAATTGATCGTAAATAGCCTTAATGGCGCCTTTGTTCTGGAGG
>DASPNB010000032.1:0-3432 GCA_035626755.1 Flavipsychrobacter sp. | reverse complement strand
GCCTAATGCCTTTTGCATGCGCAGATCGTCGCCGGTGGTACGGACAGGATGCTCGTACATATCGGCGGGATTGTTGTAGGCTCCCCCAAATAGCTGGTCTGTGGTAATGCCTAACGCTTTGGCTGCGCGCATACGTATTGTGTCGTCCAGCCGCTCTTTGCGAAAATTATAATACAAGGTACTCCTGGGGACATTCAGTGCGATAGCCAGGCCATGTACTCCTAATTTACTCATACGTGCGGCATTCTGTAATGCTTCGCCTTCATGGATGCTCATATGTTAATGTATTATGGTTAATAATATTTTTTAAAAATTTTGGACATTTGTACTAAATATGTACATTTGTCTAACAATGGCGATTTGACAACGATTTTGTTGAACAAATGTATAAACAAAAAATCAAATCACCAACTATAACCACAAAACTTTAATAAAACCGGGGTTGCAGGATTAGTTTAAAAATGCAGTAATCAAAAAAATGGAAACAACTATGAACAAAGTAAGAAAAAACCGCGAAAACAATTTACAGGCAAGGCTTACCGCTGATGCAAAAAAAATGCCCGTTGTAGACACAGACGGGCGTTTCAAAACAAAAAATAAAAAACACGATACGAAGATACTAAAAAAACGGGATTTGGAATATTTCGGTCAAAGCAAACTGTTTGTACAATTTGAGTTCTAACTAGAACAGTAAACTAAATCAATAACCAAAAATATCAGATATGGAAAAGAACATGTTTTACAACCACGTGAGTAGCTGGATAGAAAGCTACTACAATGCCGAGGCGCTTGAATGGCTGCGCAGGTTTATCAACAGCAGCTCTCAGCCGCAGGAAATAAGAGACCGCCTGCAGCGTGAGGTAGACCGTAAGATAGCCTCACTCACCAACATGCCTTTCTTTGGCGCGCATGACGGTATGCAACTTCTAATGGATGAACATTGCCATCCGCAGGTATTCACTACACGTTATGCAGCCATGAGCAAAGTAGCGCAGCTGCGCATTATGGGATACGATGCCTGCCTGCTGGAAGGCAATGCTTTCTATCGTATCCAGTTAATACAGTCCGCCCCTGTAAATTTTATATCACCGGTAAATGAAGGCCGCGTCCATAATGTTCCGGCGCAGGAACTGAGGATGAGCGCCTGAGTTGAGCCGGTCACCTTGGAAACAACTATAACCCTGTCAAAAAAATGCGGATACCGGGGATGTGAGATCAGAGTTGCTTTTACAATTCCCGGTCCGCCAACTATAACGTTAACCATGAGTACATGCTGTAAGGCAGTACAGAAAAATGAAATCCCCGATGCAAAAGGGGTGAGAATTATGAAGACAGAATTAACAATAGTGGCCAAACCCGCTGCAGAGAGTTTTGCAGCAGCCATGGGCATTGGCGTCAGCAGAGAAAGGCAGATATGCGACTTGATCGAAGAATGTTATGATGGTACAGATACCTATCCGCAAGCTATAGCTTGTTTATCGCAAATGGTGAACAGTATTAACGAACTGGGCTATGCCCTGTTTCACCTGGGCGCCTTCGCGGGCAGCGAACAAGCTAAACGCGAGATGATAAAGACATTGGAAAGCTAGATCGTCAGGAAACAAATACCCGGAATCTTTCGGGGAGGTCCGGGAAAGTAAACACTACAACATGAAACAGCAAACC
Organism: Flavipsychrobacter sp.; assembly: GCA_035626755.1. Taxonomy (GTDB): domain Bacteria; phylum Bacteroidota; class Bacteroidia; order Chitinophagales; family Chitinophagaceae; genus MKUN01. Next base: position 1,767 of record DASPNB010000032.1, on the reverse strand, counting down.
TCAAACCGCGATAGTGCCACTGAGCCGGCAGCTTGTAAAGCATGGCCGGGCTCACCACCGGGTCCGGCCTTTCCCGACTCGCTTTTTTTCTGCGACGAGGGATTGAAGAAACTGGTGAAAAACTGTAGTGATATGAACGCACTTTTCACGCTGTATTACGAAAACAGATACCGTGTGGGAAAGAAACTTTGGTTACAACAATTGTTTGCCGAGAGACAGCGCGAATTGGAAAGAATATACTGCTGTAACGCCCACAGTGAGAATTTGGGTTAGTAACCTGTAGCCCTACACCTGGAAAACAAAAGAATTGAAGACAGGCAGAACTCTAAGCCCTTCACCTCTGAAAACAGAAGTTCTTTGAGATCAGCCCCGTGCCAGGGCCATAAAGAAAATAATGGCCGACATAGCATAGAAGATGGCTGTGGCCGAGTTGAGTACCAGCAAAGCCATAGCCGCTTTATTGCGTGTGTAGAAATATTTGCTCATTGAAATACCCATTACCGCCAATAATGCATGACTCGAGGTGAAAAGTCCGGCGAATACTGTATGGTCCTTTGGATTGAGGAGTGGCATATATTGTCCTGCAGCCAGTAAGGTCATTAACTGTACAGGCGTGTATAGCACTACAAACCAGCATGCAAAACGTTGCATAGCACCCAGGGAAGAACCTGTTCCTTTAAAAGGGGACAATTTATTGACCACGCTGTACAATGCGGCAATTGCAACGACGGCGGCCAGGATGATGAGAATGAGCGTACCCATGCAGGCAAAGGTAGTATTTACCTGTATATGTAGAAGAACAATACTATCAGGCAGGTGGTATATACTGCCCCGGTCAGAAGGTCGCCTACGAAGTAAATGGTGTTGCGACGGTCCCGTCTGCGCAGGTACCATGCTCCTGCGGCGCCGACTGAACTGATGCAGGCATGGCCAGCGCAAAACCAGGCAACCAGGCCAAGACTTTCGCCCATTGTACCAGTTGATGTGCCAGGTAATAGGTAGGCAATGATTGCCAGCAAAAGCAGGGAAAAAGGCGGATAGCCCGCCATAGTATAAAGGGTTTTGCGCTCCCACTCAGGCAGAGTTACCGTTTCGTCTCGGCGACTGTAGGGTGAGAGCTCATAGCAGATGGAAGTAAAGATGACGATGGCAATAAAAGACAAAGCCACATAAAACAAAACCCCTATCGTCATACCCATCGTACCCATAACAAAACCTCTTGATAATAATATAAAACAAAAACGATACCAAACTTTATAAATATGCAAAGGGAGCCTTAAAAAACTGGCTTTTATGATGATTTTTTGACAATAACAGCCACCGGCAAAAAGCCATATAAAACAACGTATACGCGGAACTAAAAAGTACTGATCAGAACCAGAAAATCGAATACAGAACAATCAAAATCATACAAAATATTTTAACATAACATAATTACCAGGATCATGTTATACTTAATAGAGGAAGAGAAGGCCATAAAAGAAAAGGAGGCCGCTATGGACAATGATGAAAAAAACGTCTTCTCTGTATTACGCAACAAGGCCCTGGCTGATGACCAGAGGTTTGTGATGCTTTACCTGGCTACAGGCAGAGTAAGTAAAGAGCAACTCGCTGCCTGGCTTACAGCCTTTAACCGCTGGTTATTGTTCAAAGATGAGTCGATAAAGGAAGACCGGGATTACCGCCGTCGTTTTGCCGCATGGTTCCGTTTGCGGAATCCTTTCACTGAGGATCCTGATAGTTATGATCCGGGATCTGAGGATCATG
>DASPNB010000031.1:0-3934 GCA_035626755.1 Flavipsychrobacter sp. | reverse complement strand
CCTAAGATTATGGCCAAAACTCTACTTCTCATTATCTTTTTTATGTCCTCTTTATATGCAAAAGGACAAATATTTGAGCAGCACTTTGATGGGGCCGATACCTTGATTTCCAACTCTGTCTTTATTGTCCTGGACACCAGCTCCTCCAATGTCTGGCAGATAGGCCCCCCTCAAAAAACCATTTTTGACAGCGCATTTTCTGCTCCAAATGTTCTAATCACAGATACTGTCAATTATTATCCAATCAATGCCAATTCCAGCTTCAACGTATATCATCCTTACATGGACTATAGCTGGGGGATTTTCGCGTTCAGATGGATGCAAAAACTTGATCTTGACACCAACTACGACGGAGCAATCATTGAATTCTCGACAGATAATGGCAACTCATGGCAAAACGTATTCAACAGCCCTAATGTCTACAACTTCTATGGATACGATACTGCTAATGTTGATTCTCTAGTGACGGGAGAATATGCCTTCAGCGGAACGGATAGTTCGTGGCGCGACATTTGGCTGTGTTTTGATTATTCCTTTTGGTACTCGTTTGACTCAGTAAAACTGAGATTCAGGTTTGTATCCGATTCTATTGATAATCAAAAAGAAGGCTGGATGATAGATAACTTCCGAATGCACAGAACATGGATACATACCGCTGCTAAAAGTGTTGAGCAACTGACGACAATGAAAGTGTACCCTACCAATACCAGCGGTATTGTATACATAGAAGGGCCGAAACTGCAGGAATATCACATTATACGGAACATGCAGGTGATAAGCGCCGATGGTAAAGTAGTGAAGGAATACGGACTAAGTCCGGTGAAGTTTCATATAAATATCGGTGATCTGCCAGATGGGATTTACTATCTGAAAGTGAATACGAATAAGAAGTCGGAAACGTTTCCATTGTTGCTGAAAAGGTGATGAAGGTAAAACTGCTGATCGTCATTGCGTTTACAGGTCTTGTTGCTTTCAAGAGTACACTAAAGCCGACTCCTTATGCGTTTCCCAAGCTCAGCTTTTTCCCGGCTATGCCGGAGGCTGCGGATAATCCCGTAACCGAAGAAGGGGTTGACCTGGGGCGGCATTTATTTTATGACCCTATACTTAGCATAGACAGCAATCTTGCCTGCGCTTCCTGTCACCGACAGGAAGCCGCCTTCAGTGACGGACCTAATACTTTCAGCGCGGGAAGAAATGGCCGCAAACTTCAGCGAAATACATTGCCTTTGTTTAACCTGGCCTGGGCGCCTACTCTTTTCTGGGATGGAAGGGCAGCAAATCTTGAGTCGCAAGTATTTCACCCAGTTAGGAACGAGGATGAAATGAACCTTCCGTGGGCACTTGCTGCCGAACGAGTGTCAAGAAGCAGCTTTTACCAAGCGAAATTCCGGGCTGCATTCGGCGAACGGAAAATTGACAGTATACTTATAGCAAAGGCGATTGCGCAATTTGAAAGAACGCTATTGTCTTATAACTCCAAGTTTGATCAAGTGCTTTACAGCAAGGCTTTCTTTACCAAAGAGGAATTTGAAGGCTATGAACTGATCAATGATATGACAAGAGGCAACTGTCTGCAATGCCACCCAACAGACGGGGACGCGCTAGCAACAACTTTTGTATTCAGTAATAATGGTTTATCGCCAACAACGGACAAAGGGAGAGGGGCTGTTACCAACAAAAATACCGATGGCGGCAAATTCAAAGTACCCTCGCTTAGAAATATCGCGTTGACAGCCCCCTACATGCACGATGGCAGGTTTAAAACGCTGGAAGAGGTTTTAGATTTTTATAGCAGAGGAATACATGCAACGGAAACGACGGATGGGGATATAGGTAATGCTGCAAGTGGTGGCGTGCGACTTAGTGCGGACGAAAAGAGAAAAATGATCGCGTTTTTGCATACGCTTAGTGATTCAACTTTTATAAGGGCGGGGGAGTTTGGTAATCCGTTTTGTGAGGAAAGGTAGGTTTTGGGCGAGCGGACTCAATGCTGAACGAACATCCCCCGGCCCCTACGCACACAGCTACCTACCGGCCACTCCCTTCGCTCACACACAATGCCTCGCACACAAGGGAATTTATAAGAACGTTTAGTTGGGGCGAGCGGCTCAGTCGCTGTGCTTCCCTCCCCTGAATTTGCCGGCAGGCGGCAAATTCTGTCCCCTCCCTGCCAGGAGGGGAGTTATATTATATTATGCGAGCGGTTCGGTTGCCGTGCTCTACCTCCCCCTTCGCTTCGCGAAGACCCTTCCTAAAAACAGGATGGGTGTTGTTGTGTGCGGAGTTTTATTGTTTTTTATTAATTTAAACTAACAATTATATAACTGTTCTCGTCTAACAGACTGAAATGCTCCCAACCGAAGGCCTATGAAGTATTTGTTTACTCTTCTAATGATTGTAACTGCTCTTTTCAGTAAAGCGCAAGTATACGTGGGAACATCTTTGGAATTTAGCGATTCACTTTACCAGGATGCCTTTGAAATCGACACCGTAAATTATCCGGATAATCTTTGGCAAATTGGTCAACCACAAAAAACAATATTTGTGTCCGCATATAGTGGTCAACGGGCCATAGTTACCGATACGTTAAACCCATATCTCAACAATGATACATCAGTGTTCTCCATAAAAATACCCGGCTACCATCCGATTATTGGTTGGGGCTTTGGCGTCTTGAGCAACATAAACTTTCAATATCGTCTTGATATTGATTCAGGAGACATCGGCATATTAGAGTTTTCAAAAGATAGTGGTCAATCATGGACTAATTTAACAACTGATTCAACATTCCTAATTTGGAATAGCAGTCTTCCTCACTTTGACTCGTCAACTAACGGATGGCAGCATTGTAGCATTTCATGTGGTTTCTTCCCAGATTCTTACCCCGATTCTATATACTTCCGTTTCACCTTCATTTCCGACAGTAACTCATCAAATAAAGACGGTTGGATCATTGATGATTTTAAATTTCAGTACTTTTTTTCTGGCGTCAACGAAGCCTACAACAACAACCATATCACCCTCTACCCCAACCCCTCCTCCGGCCACATAAAACTCCACTCCAAAACCGGAGCAAAAAAAGCGAACATCCAGGTCACCAACCTCAGCGGACAAAAGGTCTACGAAACAACTACCAGCTCAGATACCGAAGACCTCAACTTACCTTTACCCGATGGCGTTTATATCTTACGCTACTCAGATGAAACAACTACAACAATAAAAAGACTCATCATTCAACACTAGATACTAATGAAATACCTCCTGTACTTTCTGTTCTGCTGTCTATCGCTTACAAGTTGGGGTCAGGTACTAGAAACTTGGGCAGGCACAGGTGGTGCCGGTAACACCGGGGATGGAGGGCAAGCTACTGCAGCCGAGATCAACTACCCGTTAGGCGGAGTATTCGACAAGTGGGGAAATTATTATTTCGCTTTGGGAGCAACTGGCAACAAGATTAGGAAGGTAACTCCTAATGGAATAATTTCAACAGTTGCGGGGACAGGCAACGGCAGCTATAGCGGTGATGGAGGGTTAGCAATAAATGCTGAGTTGAAAAATCCGCAAGGGCTTTCCGTTGATACATCGGGTAACATCTACATAGCAGACTCACATAATGAGAGAATTCGAAAAGTGGATGTTGCCACAGGACTAATTCAAACAATTGCTGGTACAGGATCACCTGGATTTAGCGGTGACGGCGGACTAGCTGCCAGTGCAGAAATAAGTAACCCCTTGGATATCTGCACGGATAGAAAAGGAAATATTTTTATCGCTGAGTCTCTCAATGTTCGGATAAGAAAAATAGATAAAAATGGAATCATTTCGACTTATGCGGGAACTGGAACCATTGGTCACAGTGGAGATGGTGGGCCTGCAACGGCTGCAACTATAGGACCACCATGGGGGATCTGCTCAGATGACACTGGAAATA
>DASPNB010000030.1:0-2298 GCA_035626755.1 Flavipsychrobacter sp. | reverse complement strand
GGAAACAGGCATATCAGCCGAGCTGTACACCAAGAAAATAGAGCTTATGGCCAACCAGAAGGCTGTGCCATATTTTGTAAATCTATATCTCTCTTTCCAATTTGGACGACGTTGGGAATGAGTGTAATTTGCGCTTCTTATGCAAGAGTTGCCGGTAATCAATTCCTTAGACTTAAACAATGCTGAAACCCGTGTAAAAAAGCCCAATTGGCTTAGGGTAAAGCTGCCTACCGGCGAAGGTTATCGCCACGTGCGCGGCCTGGTAGATACTCACAAGCTCCATACCATTTGCGAAAGCGGTAATTGCCCAAATATGGGCGAGTGTTGGGGCGAGGGTACTGCCACTTTTATGATTCTGGGTAATATCTGTACCCGCTCTTGCGGTTTCTGCGCAGTAGCTACGGGAAGACCTGAGCCTGTAGATTGGGATGAACCCCAGCGCGTTGCAGAGGCTATCAACCTGATGAGCGTTAAGCATGCTGTTATTACCTCGGTTGACCGCGACGAGTTAAAAGATGGAGGTTCCATTATCTGGTACAACACGATAAAAGCCGTAAGGGCTTTAAACCCTGGTACCACACTCGAAACGCTTATCCCTGATTTTAAGGGTCAGTGGGAGAATCTGCAGCGCATAATCGAGGCCGCTCCTGAAGTTGTTTCTCATAACCTGGAAACAGTGGAAAGGCTTACGCGCAAGGTACGCATACAGGCCAAGTATCATCGTAGCCTGGAAGTCATCCGCCGCCTGAAAGATGGTGGTATGCGCACGAAGAGCGGTATTATGCTCGGTTTAGGCGAAGCAAAGGAAGAAGTACTGCAAAGCATGCAGGATCTTGCTGACAACGGCTGCGATGTTATTACACTCGGCCAGTACCTTCAGCCAACACAAAAACACCTGCCAGTAGTACGCTTCGTACATCCTGATGAATTTGCTTTCTTCCGCGAAGAGGGTTATAAGATGGGACTCGATTATGTAGAAAGTGGCCCGCTGGTTCGCTCATCTTACCACAGCGAGCGTCATGTCGTGCCCAAAGAAGGTCGTAATAAATGGCTGTCTGAGAAGGAACATTAAGCTGGAGACTGGTCAAAAAAATGCAGTGTACCCGTTGGGGTACACCGTATATTAGCTTACTAACTATTTTTTTATGCTGTTACCTTGTGTCGGCTGATGATCTGGTCAACAAACAGCGGTAGGTCTTCGTTCAGTTTGTTTATCACATCCCTGCCTTCATCACCGCCCAGGTAGAATTTAATATTGATTTTGTCTTTAAGATTCACGGAAACCACCCAGGGGGTTACTATTTTCACCCATTCGCTTCCCTCCTCATAAGAGTACTCATAATTTGTGCCCTCGACATTAATTGTGTAGAACATAAAAAGCTGATGTTTTCTTAAAGATATTATATTTTATCGCCTTTGTCAAGGGCTTAACAAAAAAAATATACCCTTTTTTGACATTTTACTGCACTATCACCCTGATTTTTCCCCCGCTGATTGATGGTGGCAACCATCCACTGGAAACTGAAATAAGCAAGTCATAGTCACCCTTTTGCGCTGGTGCAGGTATCCTCAGCCCCGCAATATTGCCACTGCCCAGCTCACTATTGCTGATACGATGCTCCGTTACGGTATGTGATACCAAACCCTTTCCGTTAAAGAATTGGTAGCTCAGTTTCATAGGGTAACCGGAATTGGCTTCAGCGTTTATTGTACTGCCTTCTTTTACTCTCATAGCAAAGTTGATATCCATGGTGTCACCCGGTGTGGTTACCAGTTTTTTTATGCCCGGTATTATTTCAATGTTCGATGATGAACGGAAGTTGTAAATATGCAGGATACGCAATTTGCCTTTCACTGTTTCAAGGGTACCCAGGCTGTCTACGTCGAAGTTGCTTACCAGCAGTATGTCCTTACCCTGCACTTCGTTCTCATAGTTCCATATTCCATATTGGTCTTTGCGGCCCATCACGTTGTTCAGTGTAAAGCTCTTTTGCCCTGTGTAGAATTCATACTCAGCTGCTTTCTGGTATGAGTTCATGAAAGCAACAGGCTTCCCATTCGCCTCAACTTTCACCGCCGCTGCCCATTCTTTCCAGCGGCTGAAATCGGTATTTATGTTCCAGGCGCCATCTAGCAAAAAAGTTCTGGCTATCAATATCAGGCTGATAGAAATGATAAATGATAAGCGGATAAATTTTGGTGCCCATTTCTTTTGTTCCAGTTCAGGATAACCCAGGCACACCACCGGTATCACCAGGTAAAGGATCCAGTTGCCCTCTATTCTGCCCCTGAACGACA
>DASPNB010000029.1:0-2575 GCA_035626755.1 Flavipsychrobacter sp. | reverse complement strand
TTTATTGATTTTGACTTTTCCGCAGTGAGGATGCTGTCCGAGATGGTTCTGCTCCTGATATAAGCCTCCAGCGCAGCCTTGTAATTTCCTGTAGCTGTATCCAGTTCGTACTTCAGGTCGTACGCACTGCCTATATTTTTGTAATGGCCAAACGCTAACGCATACTTCAGTGCTGAGTCGGTAAACTGTATAGCACGCTGTAGTTGTCCCAGTTTTCGGTAAGTAGAGGCTTTGTTGAAATAAGCCGCAAATAATTGCCGCCGGTCAATCGACGGATCGCTTAATGTTATTGCACTGTCTGCATAAACAAGGCATTTTGCGGGTTTTCCTTGCAGGTCGTAAAGATGACTTAACGAGACATATAAGCCCATGACACGTTTATTATTTTTCAGATCCCTGAACACATCGATCGCTCTTTTTGCAAAGTATTCCGCTGTATCAAGATATTTCATGCTTTTAGTGAGGTCGCCAAAGTCTATATAAGCGCCCGCCACGCCGGCAAGTAGCCCCCCTTGTTCATTTTTATTCTTTACGGCTCCTATAAGTGGTATCACTTTTTTAGTGTATTCAAACGCCTTGGGTTTTTGTTCCTCCATTGAAAAAACTACGGCAATATTCAAAAGGCTCATTGCCTGCGACGCAGTATCTTTTGCAGCCTCCGAAGCAGATAACATTTTCAAATACCACCTGATCGCTGTTTCAGGATCATTATTTAAGAAATAGCAATTACCAACCGCCAGGTAATAGTCAATATACATTTGCGAATCGCAGCCCAGGCTATCCAGTAGCCCCCTTTCCTGCTCAAGAAATGTAAGAGCTTCCCCGGCTTTATTCTGATGAAAGTAGAGAACACCCAGGGAATGATACCCCAGCCTTCTGCAGGCTGGTGATTTATTCCCGGTTAATTCCCTGCAACGGCTTTCGATACGTTCTGTATTATTGGTTTGCCTCAGTTTGGCATTTATATCGGCAAATTGTTTTTCGATGGGGCAGTGACATTTGTCTTGTGCAATACCCTGCAATGCCTTTAGCAGTGTAACGAGGAGTAAAAAGTGAAGAGTTATTATTCTTCTAATGCTTGTCCGGGACATCTACACTAAGTTATAGATTATTTCAATTGAAATATGGGGCATGGAATTGTGCGACATACTCTCATGATCAGGTAAATTGATTTGGGAATTCAAATATTAAAAAAACCAGTGCATGTATTAATTATCGTTCATCAAATTTTAAGGTTACCGCATCAAGCTTTTCTTTCCCTGGCTCCGCATTTAACAATTTTATAAGCAAATAAAGATAGCGGCACGCACAATATTACGGCCCTACTCTGCCCTGCGGATCTCATCAGTTTCTGTTTCCCGCTGGCGCGCAGCCTTGATCTTTTTGTTACCAAATTTCCAGTTGAGCGAGATGTTAAGACTGCGGGCGTCGAAATAGCTATCTTGTATCAGCCCGTTGTAGATATTTTCGTAAACATACTTTTCTGTTCTTAGTATATCCGATGCGTTTATTGCCAGTACAAGTTGTTTGTCCAGGAACAGGGCTTTAATACCTGCACTTAAAACGCTGTACGGGCTGCGGATGAAAAAATCATATTGAAAACCAGACGAATACATAAATCCGGCCTCGGCAAGTAATGTCTGATCATTATTAAGCCTGAGAGAATTCGTGACCTGGGCATCAAACGCGGCCACACCGTTCCTCGTAGCTGGCGCATCGTAATAGTCAGAATTCACTTTGTCGTAGTAGTACTGCAATTGTATATTACTTTCCAGCCATTCAAAAGGGTTAAGCATCAGCGTTGCGCTTATGCCCGTGTTTATAGCAGTACCGGCGTTGTCATTTGTGAGAAAGAAGGTTTTGTTGGCCGTGTCTATCCGCGATATCCTGGCATGAATATTATTGACGATACCGGTATAAGCAGTGAAAATGTACTTTGAATTGAGGCTATAGCTAAGTTCCACTGTATGATAGAATGATGGGCGCAGAAAAGGATTGCCTGCAATATATGAGCTTCCTGTGCCATAGACCCTGAACGGGTTAAGCTCTTCATAACTCGGGCGGCCTACCCTCCTGCTGTAATTGATATTGAATACATTTCTGTCATTTGGTTTGTATTGTACGTAAGCTGTTGGGAAAAGCTGGAAATAGTTGTTCCTGACAGTTTGAGACATCGCGAGAGATGTTCCCGTGGTCTGCGTTGTTTCCACGCGCAACCCGAATTGCGTTTCCCATTTCTCCCATTCTTTCATGAGGCTGGCATATATGGCTTGTGTATTCTCTTCATAGTCAAACCTGTCGCTGCGCAATGGGTCGGCGATATACTGCTCTGATCGTACCACTGAGAAGCGGTTATCGCTGATAGTATGTATGGATGATGCCTTTGCGCCTATTGATATTTCCGCAATTTCGTATGGTAAAAGAATATCTGCCTTTACTGACCTGATATCAATATTTTGTTTGGCCTCGGTCCTATTCTGCGCGGGAACATATACGGCGGCGCCATTTGGAAAGACTGCCTGTGTATTAAAATCACGGGTATCATTCTCAAACCTTGTAAAATAGTCTGCGTCAA
>DASPNB010000028.1:0-6268 GCA_035626755.1 Flavipsychrobacter sp. | reverse complement strand
GTGGAAGATCAACATAAAGACACATTTTGATGTATGGGTGATGCGATTGACACAATGCTATGCACCCTGCTTTACGGGCATATTGAAATACGGCGTGTGTAAGTATACGGCACCTGAATGTTCTGAGGTTGTTCAGCAATTCCCCGGTTAGAAATTTTCAGTTATACAAAAAGGGCGTGGAAACGCCACGCCCTATCTTTTAAATTATAAGTACTATGAACCTAAGTTGCCTGGATAATATAGTATCCATTCCTGACGGATGTATGGAAACAGAAACCTCGCTATCCGGATTCTCTATAACCGATCTTCCCGGAGTGACCATTAAGCTGGGTGCTGCAATAGCAGATGAAAAGTTTGTAAGTGGTCTTAATCTTCTGAAAGATGCAAGACGGCGGGCCATTCTGCAAATACGAAACGATCTGCTAGGCTACCTGCACGGAAACGGTTACGTTACGCAATCGGTACAGAGAACCTGGAGCACGCTTGACAGGCGGGATGGAAGCCTGAAAGCAGCGACGAGCCTGGGGGACTACCGGGGTATTGTTGTGAAATCGCAACGGAGGAATTGCGGCCTGCGCAAACTTCATATTCCCTATACATACATAAAGGCGAACCACACAGGATCGCTGGTGCTGCGAATTGAGGACGGGGAGCATAGTTATCCGTTCAGCTTTGACAGTGTGGCTGGCAGTATCAGTAAGGTAGCAGTGAACTTTACAGCAGAAAGCGATGAAGTGTACCTGTTGCTACCCGATGTACTGGATGTCTACAGTGTAGTTCCGAATTGCCAGTGCGGAGGGAGTACGACGCCAAAGAGTGATTGCGCGAAGGTGGTAGGGTATTACAATGGCATTGAAACGAAGAGTGAAGGGTTTGGTATATGGGCGGAAGTACAGTGCAAATGTGAGTACAGCTATCTATTGTGCCAGTTAGCTACTGAAGGCTTGTTTGGAGAAGTGCTGCTTTACAAAACCGGGGTGAATATAATGGATGAAAGGACGAAGACGGACAGGCTAAACTATTTCACCATATATGGCACAGAAGAGGCTGAAGCCATAAGGCAGGAATGGACGGAACTGTACAATGAGAAGTGGAACAGCCTTATAACAAGCCTGCCCGGGCTGCTACCCAGACTGGATAAATGCGGGTGTATAGAATGCGGGAATTACAGGGCGGCTAATATTTAGGCTATGAAGTTTGATCAATTGGGAGGGGTCCTGGCTGAAATAAAAAGCCGAATAGTGCGGAAGATGCAGGAGGACGTCGGACCGGGGGCTGCGGATAAGGTAATAAAAGAACTGGTGGAAAAATCTGAAGCAAAAGAAGTGGCCTCGAAACCTGATTCAAAGAACCTCAATGAGCGGCAGCAGAAGTTTTTAAAGCCTGCGACAAGGAAGATTATCAAGCCCAGGAAGGAAGATTTTCACGTGAGCAAGAGCGATAGAAAGTATGTTATTGCAGTGAACTCAGAGGTGAGGCAGCTTCTTCCAGACAGCGACAATGTGAAGAGAATAGCTGAAAAAATAATAAGTATAGCGATAAAGGGACACTTAAACCGACAGTAGAGGATAAAATCTATGAAAACATTTTTAGAAGTATTGCAAGAGATACGAACCCGATTGCTGGAGAATATTCCAGTATTTGATGAAGGATACGCCTATGCAAGACCGGATAGCAGTAAGGGATTGGTGGTGACGGCAGGGAATGAGGGACACTGTGTAAGTATCAGTGACCTAGAGGGAGACTACTTCTACATAAGAGTGCCGAATGCTATCAACAGTAACGTAGCCAAGGCGAAAACGGACTGCAATGCCGCTATTAAGCAAACGTATAGTTGTACACTGGTGGCCGTTGTGAGAGAGGCAGATGAGTTTTTGCTTTCCGATGCCCTGGTGAACGAGCTGTTGAGAACCAGGGTTGCAGAAGTGAAGGCGACGTGGATAGATGCGATAGCTATTATAGACAGTGAACTAAGAGGGCTTGATAAAAAGGCTGTTGCTGCCTGTAAGGCAAGAATAGGAGATCGCTGTCTTGTGAGAGTAGACTTTGAGCTCTCGAGAATATTTGAATCACATAATTGTACCTATCAAATCTGTAAACCATGTTAGCATTGATCACTTTTAGTGTATTGTTCCTGTTAGGTTCGCTTGCCGCGAGTGGCGCGGCCAAATTAGTAATGACCTTGATAAGTCCCGGAGAGCTGCTAGGCAGCTGGCAAACGGTGTTGAGTGGGATTGAACCGCAGAAACGAGACAGGTTGTTTTTCCTGAGAGAATTCTGGTACAAAAGGCTGGGCGGATGCGCAATCTGTTTAAGGCAATTCGTTGCTGAGCTCTCATTTATAGTGCTGTGTTTGCTGTTTTGCGCCTATTCTGATTTTCCCAGTAGTGTCATAGACAACTTCCTGCTGCGCTGGGCGGTAAATATTGCCCTGTTCACCGGCTACTGTGGGCTGACGCTACAGGTAGGGCAGTGGTTTGAAGAGAGGAATGAAAAAAAGGAAGAAGAAAAAATTATTGAAACAAGATATCGAAATAACTAAGACCATATGGCTTGTAATTGTGTAGAATATCAGTGCGTGGATATAGACTATGATCCATGCAGTAACAGTGTGGTGTTGCCCGTTAGTGCAGATGAGACCGGTTTATGGACACTGCTGATAGAATTTAACGGAAGCTGGATACGGCTGAGTCTCGAGGTTACCGACGGCCAGCCTATAGTGATCCCTAATGTTCTGAATGAGCATTATGTGCATACTGTAAGACTTTTGAACACTGATAAGGAGCTGTTTAACAATACCTGTTATATGCTCACGACCAAAACCCGATAAAAATGTTGCTATGAGATGTACGAAGAGTAAAACTGTATTCAGTTTTAAACAGCCGACCCCGGCATGGGCGACCTGGCTATTCCGGATTGTATTCCTACTTACTACTGCGGCCACCATTGTTATTGCCGCAGAGCCAGATATTGGCGATGAGACCAAGGTGAAGTTAGGCGTATATATGAAGGCCTTTGACTTTGTGATTTGGGGTATAGCCAGGGGAATAGGTGTGAAAAAGGAAGAGTTTGACCCAGAAAGGATACAAGGAGAGTAGTATGACGAAGATTTTTGAGGAAGTGGTGAACTTCTTTAGTAAATGGTGGGTGTATCTCTTCTACGTACTGATCGGTATAGTGGGTAAGTTTAGCTGGGATATCAGCCGTAGGAAACGGATAACATTTCTTGGAGCGATGTCGACTGTGGGTATAAGCGGTTTTATTGGATATATCAGCAGTGTCTATTGCTATAACAATGGGTATACAGATAAGGCGGCGTATATAGTGCCGATATGCACCCTCCTGAGTGATAAGATACTCACCTATGTCGTGTTTCGTGTAAAGTGGAAGGAGATAAGAGACGCAATTTTCTATACTGACAAATAAACCCCATGAAAAATATTATAACTAAGATGATGATCATCGTAGCTTTTGCTATGATGCTACTGGGAGTGAGTTCCTGCTATACTGAGCGGACAGCCCAAAGACAGGTGAGTAAGGCTCACAATAAGTATCCGGAGGTGTCTGCCAGGCTTTGCGCGGATGTTTATGCGCCTAAGGACAGTGTGAGCCTGGTAAGAGAGTATATACAAGGAGAAGATGTGGTGTTTTTGGACACCGTAACGGAAACACAGATGTTTTCGGATACTGTTGCCCTAGTAAAGTATGTCACCAAGACAGTACTGACAACCGATACGCTTCGGGATACGAAGTATGTGCAGTTGGAGAATAAGGCTAAGATAGAGTTGAAAGATGTGGAGATAAAACGGTTAAACCATATTAATACGGCATTGGAGCAAATGAACGAATTACTGAGATGTTGGTTATGGATACTGGGTGGAGTGGTTGCTGCTTATTTAGTGTATATGCTCGTGCGAATATATTTGAGGAAGATGCTTTTTGTATGACTATGAAACCGAAGCTATGGAAATAAGTAATAATTGCGTGCTATTACTCAAGTACTATGAGGGCTGTAAGCTGAATGCTTACAAATGCTCTGCAGGTATCTGGACGATTGGATATGGCAGTACTTTTTTTGAAGATGGAAGGCCTGTTAAACAGGGAGATAGTGTAACACAGGCGCAAGCGGAAGAGATATTACCACTGATATTGAAGAAGTTTGCACAGGCGGTGTTCGCTAAAACTGCTAAGATGGAGCAATATGAGTTTGACGCCCTTGTGTGCTTTACTTACAATGTAGGAATCAGGGCTTTTGAGGGGTCTACTTTGCTGAAAAAGATCCGGAAAGAACTTTCTCCGACAGATATAGCCGCTGAATTTCATAAATGGAACAAGGCCAATGGCAAGGTGCTGAAGGGCCTGGTGAGGCGTCGTGCCGCGGAAGCCTACTTGTACGAATATGGCAGGGTGAAGATATTTTAGGGTTGCAAAAAGATAAAGGGCTACGTTAATAGCCCTTATACCTGTTTTTTGCTTTTACGCCTATCTGAGTGTGATTTCCTTTTGTTTTCCGTTTGCGGTTACCGTGGCTTTATTGTCGCAGTCGCCGTTGCCGAAATCGATGCTACGCTCTTTATCGCCTCCAGACATTTTTATCACTCCTGATTTAATCCATTTGCAGCTGTGGTCGCGAATGAGGGGGCTCATGATCTCCATGGTCATTGTTTTTCCGTTGGCACGAACCTTGGTTCCCGATCCTGTGATGCTGAATATATCATCGCCGCGGTCCGGTGTGTCTTCGCCGCTGAGCCAGGTGCGCGTGCGACTGCCATTGTGCGTAATTGTTCCCTTTTCGGTTACAATGGAGCCGTTCGTTTCAACACTGAAGTAAGTGTGTCCTTCGCCATTCTTTCCCATATTGGTAATGGTTTTTGTACCGGTTACCTGGTTGTCGTTGACATGGAAATCATTGAAAGTGATAGTGCGTGTGTGGCCCGGCCCGGTAAATTCGCCATTGTAGGTTACAATAATCTGTCCCCGACGACTTCTTCCGTCGTTGCAGACACAATTAGTACTGCCAAAGTCAATAGTCATTACATGGGGAGTTGAGATGCTGTCGATCGTTACATTGGCACAGGATCCGAGAAATTGCGGATTGCCTATGTGCTGTCCGCCACCACCGGAGCTTCGTGCCATGGCGTTGGCCTCATCGGTCAGAGGTTGGAGGTCTGAAAATGTCTGTTCAGATCTTGCCTGGATGTCACCCATGTCGTCCTGACCTGAAAGTCCGCCCATGTCATCCTTATTGCAAGCCGTGAAAGACAATGTGCATGCCGCTAAGGTCACGCCGCTTAAAAACAATTTTGTGTAGTGCATATCTGTGAGATTTGTACTTAAGACCCCGGACTTAATTCCGGGTTTAATTCCCCGGCGGGAATTCCTGTTAAATATTTTTAGCAAATAATTTATTTGTACTTGTAACCCACCGAAAGGCCCGCGAACAGGTTGCGTCCCGGTGCGGCATTGTAATATCTCCCTCCCGCTGCATTGATATCGTTCCCAAGGCTATATTTCTTGTCCAGAAGGTTGTCAGCGCCAAGGTAAACATCTAATAGTACTTTATTATTGATTGTTCTATAGCCAAGCCGCATACTGAGCAAGGTAAAGTCGACAGCCTTGTCAGTATTGGCATCGTTCAGGAATATTGGTTCGCAGTAGTAATAGTTGAAGTTCAGATACATGCCCTTACGTGATAATACGTCCAGCGATGCATTTACCGTATGACCTGGTACGCCGGGTAGTCTTTTTCCCGAGTAGTCGGTGTTTACCTGAACGAAATTTCTGTAGAAGAATCTATATCCCGTAAATGAGACATCTATATTCATGTCTTTCAGGAATTTCTGTCCGTTCCTGATAACAGCATACCCGAGCAGAATATCAGCACCGTTCTGCTCGGTACGGCCCGCATTCACATAATAATCTCCACCTGCACTGTCCCTTCTTTGTACAATCGTATTGGACAATTGAAACAGGAACATGCTAATGTCGAAGTAGAATCGATGTTGCAGGGCGTAACCCCTGCATCCGACGCCCAGGTTCCAGCCTTGTGCTGCCTGCAAATTGAGATTCACAGCACTTCCCGTTGGAGCAAGTTCGCTGATAGAGGGTGGTGTATAACCTCGCTCTGCTGAGACGTATAGCGAGGTGTTGTTCTTAAACCGGCGCATCAGTGCCAGCCTTGGAGCGAGTTCATTATTGAATTGTTTTGTTTGTTGCACGTACTTCGGATAAAAGCTGTTCAGCTTCACCTGTAGGGTGTTCAGGCTCA
>DASPNB010000027.1:0-4106 GCA_035626755.1 Flavipsychrobacter sp. | reverse complement strand
TGTCGTTACGGTCTTTATCCATTTTACCGTTTTTGTCCTCTTTATCCTTTTTGTCTCTATCCATCCATTTGCCGTCCATCGTAACCATATCGCCGTCGCTGAGTTTCTTTACCGTGCCATCTGTCATTACCACGCTGCCGTCAGTCATAACCTTGCTTCCATCATTTAATGTAATCTCGCGGGTGGCTTCGCTTTTCTTGCCGTCTTTGATCGCCCACACCTTACCATTTTTCATTTTAACGCCATCTTTCATTTTGTCTTTGTCCTGGGCGTCCGCCTGCGCGATAAAGAAAATAAACGCCAACGCTGCTAAGAGTAACTTTTTCATAAAGAATAGTTTTTTATACCTGATTAAATGAAAAAATCATGCCTTCTGCCAAGCCTTGTTTGCTTTTAATGATCGAATCCGCGGCATGGATTTTACATGCCAATTGTCAGAATTATATTATTCATTCTCAAAAAGATAAGGTTATGCGAAGGAACAAAGATCACAGTGACCGTGCCTATATGCAATCCAGGGATAGCAATCTGAGAAATTCCAGACTGGATAGGGGTATTGGCAATGAAGGGCGCGGATGGGACAGTGCTCACCGTCAAAGACCAGATGGCAGGCGAAATGCAGATGATGAAGGTTATGATAACTACGACGCGGAATTTAACAATCCGTTCAACAACAGGGCAACGGAAAATGATTGGTGGCCCAGCGGTCAGCAGAACGACATGGACCGCTACAGGGGCAGTGAATTCCCCGAACGCGACCAACAGTCCCGTAATGGTAACTGGCGCGAATACCGGCGCCAGGGCGGCCCATGGTACGACCGCGACCGGATGAACGAGCGGCGGGACTGGAGCGATTACCAGGACCAGGCCGGTTCGTGGAATGATCGTGGAAGTTGGGATGCACGCAACAATTGGAACAGGGAGCAAGGCAACCAATGGAATGATAACAGTCGCTGGTATCCTGAAGACGAGTGGCAGAATATGCAGGACCGTGACACATGGAACAGCAGCTTTCAGAGTAAAGGCAGGGGTGAAGGTTACGGGATGAACGAGCATTATGATCGTAGCCGCCGGAACAGTTACGGTCAAGGTTCGGCGTCACACTACAGCGATGGTATGCAAAACAAAGGGTTGCACAAGGGGAAAGGGCCGAAAGGATATCAACGTTCGGATGAACGCATACTGGACGATGTTAACGACAGGCTTACGGATGACGACAGTGTAGATGCAGGCAATATCGAGGTTTCCGTCAATGGGGCGGAAGTAGTACTTGCAGGAACAGTAAGTAGCAAGAACGAAAAAAGACGCGCAGAAGATATAGCGGAATCTGTATCCGGCGTGCGGAATGTTGAAAACCGCCTGCGCGTGTCGCAGGAGAATGAACAAAAGAAATCCGCGCAAGATACGGACAGCAACACCAGGCAAAGCGCTAATGGCCAAAGTCACGCTGTGGCGGGAAGCAGGAATAAAAAGTAAACCGAATTGAAAATTTGAAACGGGGCAGTGTTCATAAACGCTGCCCATTTTGTTAGCCTCCTACCACATCGCCGCCGTTAATATGCAGTACCTGCCCTGTCATAAAGCTGCTATCTTCGCTAGCCAGGTACACGTAAGCCGGTGCGATTTCATACGGATATCCCGCGCGGCCCATCGGTGTATCTTTGCCGAATTGTTCGAGGTGTTCCTCATCGAAGCTTTCAATGATCAATGGTGTCCAAACCGGGCCGGGAGCGACGGCATTTACACGAATGTTTTTTTCAGCGAGGTTTTTTGCAAGAGACCTTGTAAAAGATACGATCGCGCCCTTAGTGGCGGCATAGTCAATCAGGTGGTCGCTGCCGCGGTAGGCTGTTACAGAAGTTGTGTTAATAATGACGCTTCCGGGTCCCATCACCTCAAGCGCCGCCCTGCTTAAGTAGAACATGGAAAACATGTTCACTGAAAAAGTTTCAATCAATTGTCTTTTACTTACACCGGCCAGTTCGGTGTCTTCTTCGTGTGTGCCTGCGTTATTTACCAAGATATCCACCCTGCCAAATTTATTATAGACATCGCTCACAAGTGTTTTACAAAAATCTTCTTTTGAGATATCTCCCTTTACAGGAAGGCAGTTTCTTCCTTCTGCTTCTACCATTTTCTTAGTTTCCTTTGCATCATCATCGCTATGCAGGTAATTGATGATCACATCCGCGCCCTCCCTGGCATAATGTACCGCTACGGCCCTACCTATTCCACTATCTCCACCGGTAATAATGGCCACCTTTGCGGCCAATTTACCAGTACCCTTATAGCTTTCCCTTACCGGCGGCACCTTAAGCCCTTCGAGAAATTTGTGCTTCCCGTTATTTTTCATGTACCCGATTGTCCGTTATTTTTCTTTTTCAGGATTTGGTTGTGACTCTTCCACATTAATGTCTTCTTGCGGGCGTTCGTTATGCATTTGCTCGCTTTCTTTATTTATTTGTTGTTGTTCACGCTGAACATCATAACCGGTTGCGCCACCGCCACTTTGTTTTCCGCCTTCTTTGGCAGGCTCATTTACATTCTGGTTGTCCCTTTGTCCTGATTGATCTGTCATAACAATATTTTTAAAACAGATGACTAAAAAATAATGCCATTAAAATCAGGTGAGTAAACATTTAAAAAGCAGGAAAAAATTGGCGGTAATGTATCAGGTCTTAAATTTGCTGTGAACTTGTGAGGTATGTAAAGCTTTGTTAAAGTTAGCTTACTGGTCAGTATTTGCCGACCGGCTATCCGCCTTTTATGTATTCGCATAGCTTTTTATGAAGTGTTAATGTTTTCGGGCATATTTGCCCCCGGCAAAACGAAACAAAATGAACAGGAAAACGGTACTAATTATTGATGATGAAGAAGAGTTTGTCTGTTGCTGAAGACATACCTGGTGCGTAAAAATTATGATACACATATATCGCACACGCTGGCCGAAGGAGTAAAGCAATATACGTCCTTAAAACCCGATATACTTTTCATTGACAATAATCTTCCGGACGGTACCGGCTGGGACTTTGCGATCAAAAATTTGTTGCCGCAACACAAAACTCGTTTGTTTTTTATCAGTGCTTACCACCCCATCCTTCCCGAGATTCCTCCCGGAATCGATTATACTGTGATAGAAAAGCCTGTCAGCTTTTTTGATCTCGACAATAAACTTGGCGACGTCCTGAAGTAACAACTATTCATTTTTCTGAATATAGCGGCAGTGTAACTGAAAATAATGTTCCCTTCCCCGGTTCGGAGCTTACATCGATACTTCCTGAATGAGATTGTATAATGTTCAGGGTAAACGCCAGGCCGAGGCCAACACCGTTCCTTTTTTGTGTAAAATATGGCTCAAACAGCCGGGATATATTTTCTTCGCTGATCCCGCAGCCGGTATCTTTGATTGCAATCGTGACTTCCTTTTCGTGCAATTCCGTTTTTATAGAGAGTTGCCCTTCGCCTTCCTGCATCGCTTCTACTGCGTTGATCACAATATTCAGCAGGGCAATTATCAGCTTGCTTTTATCGGCGTTAATAAATGCATCCTGTATGTATTCAGATTCGAGTTCTATCCGTTTTAGGGTCATCCTGTCTTTGGCGGCACCTATCACTTCATCCAGGATAACATGCAAGGGCTGTTTTTGCAAGCTTATTTCCGCGGGTCTGGATGTATTCAGTAATTCACTGATGAGTGAATTGATACGTTTACTGTTGCGTGAGATGATGTTAAGGTAAGACTGCATGTTCTCATCTTTTACATCTTCAGACATCTGTTCTACAGAGAGCGTAATATTATTCAGCGGGTTTCTTACTTCATGCGCCAGTGTATGCACCAGCCTAGCTGTTAAACCAAGTTTTTCCGTCTGCAGGTGGGCTTTTTCTATTTTTTTGAGGGTCGTAATATCATGAATAATGCCCTGCATATATTCATTATGCTGCTCATCAAGCTCTTTGGCAACGGTGATCACACAATTTTTCCGTTCACCGGCGTTTGTTAGTAATAATACTTCCCAGTCTTTAACTTCATTTCCGGTTTTTAATATCTGTTGCAGGTATTTTTTGTGTTGTGCCTGGTCTATAAGGTCATACAGGCTTTTATTCAG
>DASPNB010000026.1:0-6962 GCA_035626755.1 Flavipsychrobacter sp. | reverse complement strand
CTGGAAGATATATATTGTAAATATAAATGCCTCGGGATGAACTCCTGTGCCAATAGGCATTGCGCCTTGTTTTTTATATTTACAATATATATCTTCCAGTTCGATGTGCATTGTAACCGCATGTCGCGGACATCAATTTATTATTCTTTAAAGCAAAAAAAATGAAAAAGAGTTTTTTACTTACCCTACTGTTATCCCTTCCGGCAATCATCTATGCTCAACAGCCTATATTTAAATGGGCAGGAGGATTGGGTGGCGACCAACAGGATAGAGGGCATGCCATTACTGTAGATGATTCCGGCAACGTTTACACAACGGGACGCTTCCAGGATACTGCGGATTTTGACCCAGGTGCAGGGACAGTTAATCTTATTACAAATAACCAGGATGATGTTTTTGTTACAAAAATGGATTCTTCAGGAAATCTTATATGGGCAAAACAACTAGGAGGGCCGAATTATCAAACAAGCTATGCGGTTGAAGTAGATGCTGCCGGAGCTGTTTACATAACAGGAGAATTTGATGACACGGCAGATTTTGATCCAGGTCCAGGTACCTATAACCTGGTATCGTATGGTGGGCGTGACATATTTATATGCAAGCTGAGCGCTGCAGGAAATTTTGTTTGGGCTAACCAAATCGGCCATTCGAGTTCTTTAAATGAAGAGTCGGTGGCAGATTTAGTGTTAGATGCTACGGCTAATATATATGTAACGGGATACTTTTATGATAACATTGATTTTGATCCGGGCGTGGGCACGAATTTCATAAATACCATCGGTACTGGTACTGATCAATTCATATTGAAACTGGATAGCGCCGGAAATTTTGTGTACGTGAAACAATTTGGCGGAACCGGTACGGCTTTGGTTGAGTCTATAGCCATCGACGCTGCAGGAAATTTATACTGCACCGGAGTTTTCAGCAACACTATAGACTTTGACCCCGGAGTGGGCGTCAGCAATCTCTCAGCTCCGATGGGCGTACAAATCTATGCTTTCAAGTTAAGTGCAGCAGGAACCCTGGCCTGGGCCAAACAATTTGGAGAGCCGGTTGGCGGAAACATCCAGGGCGGGACAGGAATTGCTGTTGATGCGGCAGGCAATGTCTATATAACGGGGCTCTTCGATGGCCCCGGAGACTATGATCCGGGGCCGGGTACGTTTACGCTTACCCCTGCGGGCCTTGATGATGTTTTCATAGCAAAATTTGATCCTGCGGGCAATTTTACGTGGGCAAAAAGGATTGGAAGTACGGGTCACGACGTAGGGAGATCAATAGATGTAGATGCCTCGGGAAATGTTTATGTAACCGGAGTGGTGACAGACACCGTTGATTTTGACCCCGGCGCAGGTACCCAGCTACTACAATCGACAGGCGAAAAGGCATTTACATTGAAACTCAACACCGGCGGAAACTTTGTCTGGGCTACTAACTTAAATTCAGGAGAAGGATATTCGGTAATAGTAGATCAAGCGATGAACGTTTACAGCACTGGATCTTTTAGCGGCGTTAATGATTTTGACCCGGGCGCAGGTGTATATAATCTTACCGGCATATTAGACGTATATGTTCAGAAGCTATCGCAGCCTACTGTATCTGTTTCGTCCATAAAGCTAGATGAGCCTGTAATTACATTATATCCGAATCCTAATAACGGACATTTTAATATAAAATCAACTTTACAACTGGAGAATGCATCCATTAAAGTGCAAAGTATTAATGGACAAACCGTGGTGGCCCAATCCGGCCTTAATGGGCGCCAGCTTTCTTTCGACCTTCCAGATCTCGTAAGCGGCGTCTATTTTGTGGAAATCAATACTGCAAGTAGCCGGTCAGTTTTTAAACTGGTAAAAAAATAATCCATTATGATACGTTTCTTATGAAGAACCCAAAAAAATATTTTTGTCAACATGTATTACTCTATGCAAGCCTTCACAAGGGGAAACACTTGATTTTAATGGAATTTTGAGAGGCAATGACCTGCTGAAGATATTACCGTGCTAAAATGATTAAGCAACAAGCGGGAGGATGTTCCAAAACCTGTTCGGGTCCGCCAAAGAATTAGCTATTGTAGAAGCATAGCTGAGCAAGGCTTCTGCGATTACGAGGTGATTAGCAAGACCTAAATCCAAGCAGCGGATCATAAGCCCGCAGTCTACCGACGCGGTAAACGCTTGGGGGTTGTGCCTCCTTAAGGAGACGAACTTACACGCCCAGCTTGTGTAATTATCCGTTATCATTGCATGCTAAAACCGTGATATGAGTTTGATCGCTTCTCTGCCGGAAATTGATAAGCAGGCCGACTCGGTATTTGTGATGCATGAGAAATCGGAGAAGCTAATCCCGCTTCATTCTCACACAAAGGGTCAGCTAAGTTATGTGGAAGGTGGGATCGCCTATATCACTACGAGCAACAAAACGTATGTAGTGCCTGCACGGCATTACTTCTGGATACCAAAGGGAATGCCACATATATTACGTATCGGGCATTCGGGTACTGTTCTGAGATCCCTGTATTTTTATGCTCACGATGATTCAAAAGACGGCTACTATGATCAGCTGGGCATTTACCCTGCCAGTGAGTTACTCATACAAATGATCAACCATACCGAGCGATGGGACGGGAGGCACGTAGCGGCCAAAGATGATCATTACACGTTCCTGGTTGCACTGAAGAACCTGTTGCCCCAGCTAAACAACAAGGCGCTCCCTATCATCCTCCCGATAACGGATGATGAACGCATGCAGCCCATACTGAAGTACGTGGAGAAAAATACGGGTGAGCCGCTTACTTTGAAAGGCCTCAGCGAGCAATTCAATATGAGTGAACGGTCGATATCGAGGATGTTCCAATCGCAGCTGCATATGTCGTTTCTGCAGTACGTAAAGACGCTGCGAATGGTGAAGGCGATAGAGATGATCCTGAAAACAAATAAACCAATAGGTGAGATCGCTTCCCTAGTAGGCTACGACACTATAGGGGCTTTCAGCAATACTTTTTACACGTTCACACATGCGAGGCCCTCTGACTTCAGAAAGGCGTAGACGGGGCTACACCAGTACCAGCACAACCTGATCTGTACCAAGCAATTGGCCGGAATCGATAAATACTTGGCCTTTTTGAGAAAAGCGCTGCCGCAAACGGGTCATAACTTTGATCCAGAATAAGATACGTACCATGCGAAAAAATAATCCGACGGCCGTTTTCGCAGTCGCTTTATTGGTATTCAGCTCAGTTCCATCCGTTGTTTCTGCCGGACAAACGAGCTCATTATCCTCGTCCCTGAGGATGGAATACCTGATGACGGTGTTAGTGTTTATGGCTTTTATGGGGGTGTTTTTCTTGGTGGTACAGAGGCAGCATGCCAATGACCCGAAGAAAACGGGAAAAAGATCCGGTGACAATACATTCGGCTTTGACCAGCATGGCAGCACAAAAAACGGGCAGTATAAGGCGGGAGTAAAACCGAAGGTTAGATAGGCGAAGGAAGCTTATATTATTGTCCTGTTACTTTGCCCGGCCGCTGCAGACCACCTCGGCCGCCAGCGCACATGGCTTAGAGGGCCACCCCTCCTAAGAACATGAGGGGAGCTTTCTCTTAACTAAAAATATCTGAAGCTATGCCGTTTTACATCTATTAAGATGGCATCATCGCTCAGCGCGGAAATGTTGTGCATGCCGTCTTTGTATTTGGGGTCGGGCGATGTTAATTCTTTTATTTCCACTTCTTCGTACTTGTCTTCGGTTAAAACTTTCACTTCGTTCAACACAATACTACCGCCGTAGGTGCGGGAGAAGTTCTGGGCGGGGCGTATGAGCTTTCCGCTATCGCTGAAGAAGAAATTGCCGGCGGGCCTGGCGGAACGGGCTGATATTTTTACGGGATTGCCGATGTGCTGTGTATAAGGGCCTTCCAGGCGGTCGGCATAGGCAATGTGCAAATGCAGATCGGCATCGTAGCCCTCTCCATGCCTGGTGTAGAAGAGCCAAAATTTGCCGTCGCGCTCTAAGAGAGTTGGATCAACATAGTGCGCGCCTTCCATCAATACTGCAGCACGCTTCCACTTGCGGGGGAAATCTGTGGCTTCGAAGAGTTCTATGTTACCATTCTCGCCTGACTCAGGTATGATGTAGTACTTGTTATTGATCTTAGTAATGGTGGGATAAGACAAATGCACCGCAGGAAAGCCTTCGGGATAAAACTCTTCGAGGATATTACCTGCATCGTCTAAGCTAAAGCCTTTTATAACACCGTGGCCGGCGGCGGAATAATCGAGTTCTTCAATAAAAATGACATATCCGCCTTGGTGCTTTATGCCAAAGCAATCGGCGTTGAAGGATTTCTTATTTTTTAGCGGTAATGTTATCCCGGTGGCCGCTTTCGGGTCTTTTACGAAATCGTTGATATTGGTTTTTAAGAAGATCACGTTCCACTGCTGCCATATGAATATCCTCTGCCAGGCCTTTTTCAGAATATTTGAAAGTATGATAGCTGACCATTTTAAGAAAACGGTATTGCCGGGACTCTTGTAGATAGGCGCTGTGGTGGTGGTAGGTTCGTTATTAAAATAGTCAGCATTGCCGGCGATAATATCTTTGCAGACCCAAGCAGGCCATTTGGATGATTCAAAATAGGTCTGGTCGATATTTTTGGAATAAGCGTAAGACTTGGTTCTTAAGATACCCTTCTTCAAGATAATGCCGCCATCGAGCTTATCTGTGATGCGCTGAAGGATAGAACCGGTCTCAGGGTCTTTCTTGTAAATCTCCCAAAAGCCAGATGGACCTCCGCGATAAAGCATTTCATTATCGTGATGGAAAGACCATACGCCATACTTCGGTACGTTAAGGATCTCGCCACGAATAATATTGAAACCGAAGCGGAGGATAAAATCAAGGTTGTAGCTTCTGATGGTATCGAGGTCGGCAGGTTTGAAGTATTGGGAGAACTTGCCTTTTTTTTCGATGATGCAGCTTATTTTGGGTGTGGTGCCATACCATTCGGGGTATGGCAAGGTCTCGCAAGAAGCGGGCTTATAAATGGTACGGATATAGCCCTCGAAGAAGGCTTTATCAAGGCCAACGGACATTACCTTCTTAAACAAGGACCGCGGAGGGTAATTCTGCGGATCATCGGTTATGATCAAGGCCAGCTCAACGAGGCCGGTGGCTAACAGATGATCTACACATTCTTTTTCCCAACGGGGTATTCCGCCGGGCATGCACATTATACCAAGCCTGAGTTTTGTTGGTTTCTGATCCATGAATTACAAATGCTGCATTGTGGATGCTAATATCGCTGAGGATAACATCCGGGGCATTTGTTACAAAAATATGTATCGCTTCCAGATATTTAAAGGCATTAACCTCCTGATAACGATCTCTCTAACGTAATTATACCGGCAGCACGGTGCTAAGAAGCGATCTCTAATAACACAGAAGGCAGCCCCAAGTGGCTGCCTTCTGTGTTATTAGCTATTCTGCGAATTATTATTGCTTAGCCACATTGAACTGGTAAACATTCTCAGCACAGATAACTTTTACGGTATACAGGCCTGAAGCCGAAGCAGCGAGGTCTATATCGAGATGGTGCTGTTGGTTATTCGCAACTACCTGCCTGAATACCTGCTTGCCGGTAATATCAGTAACAACAACTGATACGTCGCCGAGTGCAGGGAGATCGATAGTGAAGAGGCCATTTGTAGGGTTTGGATGGAGATTGACCGGCATTTCGGTCGTGCTGTTGCCATAATTGGCCATCCTTGCATTGTCCGGGCAGTTGCCTAACATATCTCCGTGAGCGAGGTGGGCGGGCACTGCATTTACAGAAACTGAAAGAGTGTTTCCGTTGTGGCAGATAAATATTTTCTTGTTGCCGTCGCGCACATCAATCACATTAATAGTTTGGTCTGCCGAAGCAATACATCCGTTGTCGTCTGTAACAGTAACCGAATAAGTGGTTGTTGCAACAGGGCAAACTACCTGGTTGTCGGCAGTACTTAAAGTATTAGACCAGCTGTAGCTATACGGAGCCGTTCCATTGGCAGCTGAGGCTGTGAGCGTAACACAGGCCGGTCCGTAGCCGAGGTAAATGGTATTGGGCAACTGGCCGGCAACAGCTGGATTAGGATTGACGGCAATAGCAGCCGTTAAACCCGAGGTAAGCACAGTGACATTGAAAGTGCAAGTGCTTTGGGTAAAACCATTACTGAAAGTATAGGTAACCTGTGTGGTGCCTACAGGGAAGACATCGCCGGGATTGTGAGTAGAAGAAACTGTAACCGACAGCGTGCCACTTGTGGCAGTTGGTTCCGTCCAGCTAACAACAGGATTGCAGCTTGTGATATCGCCCGGGCAACCGGAGATAACAGGGGGCGCTACTGTGAGGCTACCCTCCTCGAGAAATACACCGGAGGAATATATCCTGTCTACAGCATCTGCTACACCGAGTTTCAGATGGTAGGTGGCCCCCATGGTAATGTTGGCTTCCGCGCTGAGAACAGAAGTGAGACCATCATATGCAGGAGCAGGGCCGTTGACATTGTTAATAAAATATGGATGTACGGGGTTGCAGGTTCCGAAACCAGTTGTTGTATTGATCGTGACAGCGGTGCTGGTTCCGGGCAATACTGCAATGTTAGTAGGAGAAGGGAATCCCGGTCCTGAAAGGAAAAAGCCGAATACATCGTTAAATACCTGACAGCTATAGTCGGGGTATTCTTCTGAGCCGAACTGGTAGTCGAATTTGATGGCATCGCCCTGGGCAACGAAATCGAATTCTAAAACGCAGGCGTCAAGAGTTGTTTGTCCAGCCAGAGCGGAGAGAGCGGCATCGCCTGCTGCATTATTGTTTTCGCTGGAAAAGAAGCTGGCGGGACTGGCTGTGTTGGCCGCGCTCCCACTAGTGAGGACGATACCATCGGCAATACTGAGTGGAGATAGTGCCCCACTGAAAGTG
>DASPNB010000025.1:0-2865 GCA_035626755.1 Flavipsychrobacter sp. | reverse complement strand
GGATATTGATAACACCCGCGCCGCCGGCCGCATCGTATTTAGCAGGTGGGTTGGTCATCAGTTCTATCTGGTCTATGGAAGATGCGGGTAATGAGCGCAGATAATTTTCAAGATCGGCGCCACTCAGGTAAGTAGGTTTATCATCCACGAAAATTGTAACACCGTTCTTTCCTTTCAGGCTTATAACGCCATTGTTGTCTACAGAAACTCCAGGCGATCTTTCCAATACATCAAAAGCTGTGGAGCCCGCCGCGCTTACCATTTGATCTGCATTTACTACGGTGCGGTCTATTTTTCTTTCTACCGGGGGCCGTTGTGCTGTTACCGTAATGCTTTGCAGGTTTGCAGGAAGGTTAAGCAGTTTTATATTACCTGCATTGAGGTTATTTTTTTCTTCAGATATGACGATGGTTGTGTCCCACTTGCTGAAGCCCGTCATGCTGATGATCAACTTATAAGTGCCGGGTTTTATTTTCTGTAAAACAAACGATCCTTTCTCATCAGACAAGGCGCTTTTCACCGGCATGTCTTTTGCTCCTGCAGCCAGTAATACTGTTACGTTTTCCAATGGAAGCAGCAGGGAATCCGTGATCTTCCCGGAAATAGTAGCGCCCTGTGCCAGCGCGTGCAGGCAACTGAAAATAAAGAGCCCCATAACCAGCGTAGTACGCAGCATAGCAACTTATTAAGCCTGAAAATATACTATATGCCGCTGATGGCGAACTACATAATGATGAGTGGCGCAATGTGCAGCCCACGGATTTGTATGTGAATACCTTTCCGGGGGTGAATTACAGATGCAGGTTTTTTTCCAGGATGGGCGGGAATTTTGTGGCGGAGCGTTGAACAAACTCTTAATGTGGATTAAAATCATTTTGCTTAAATCTCAACCTTTTTTCATCCTATAACTGTCAACTGCGTAGAAATTAAAGCCCATCGTCAAAGTTTCTTTTATACCATTATTTTTCGCTTAAATTCATGCCTTAACGAAATAAATGCAGCTAATGATTACCGTCACTCAAATGAGCGTGCTCCTAAAGGTGCAAGATATGGACCAGGCCCTGGCATTCTACAGAGAGAAATTAGGCTTTCAGGTAGACTTTCGGTATCAGGATTTTTATGCAGGCATTAGCAAAGATGGATATTCTATTCATCTTAAACTTGGGGCTATGCAGGAAGAATATACGGAGAAAACTAACGATGACCTGCATGTGCTTTTCAAAGTGGCAAATATTGAGGGCGTGAATGAACTGCTGATAAAAAAAGGTGTGCGTTTTATTCAGCCGTTGAGGCAAATGGATTATGGTAAGGAGTTTTATATAGCGGATCCGTGGGATAATCGTATTGGGTTCATTGAATGATAGTTAAAATTTTATGTCCAGGCAGCGCGTGATTTAACTTCAAAAATGTAAATAATGGCAAACCTCACATACATCATGCCTTGTTTTATCATTTCAGACCTAAGAATTTCGGTTTCATTTTATGTTGATAAACTTGGGTTTGAGATCCGGTATATTGGCCCAGACGAAAATCCTTATTGGGCCATTGTAGGCCGCGACAATATTTCTATTATGCTTAAGGCAGTGGCTCCCGACATAAAACCTATCCCTAATCGTACCCGGCACCAATGGGCGCCGTCCGATGCTTATATTTCTGCTGCTGAACCAGACGCATTGTTTAAGGAGTATCATTCAAATGGCGTAGCGTTCAGCAAGCCTATTCATGATAATAGTGATAATTTAAGAGGCTTTGAAATAGAAGATTCCGATGGATATATATTGTTTTTTGGACGGCCAATTCAATAGCCCATAAGACCTTCAAAATCGAGGAAACCAATCGGGCCACGCCCACGAAGCACACCGCTCTAACAAACGGGATACAAAAATAAAAAAGCCCACCTGCGCTACGCTGCGGTGGGCTAAGTCGGGAAGACAGGATTCGAACCTGCGACCCCCTGGTCCCAAACCAGGTGCGCTACCGGCCTGCGCTACTTCCCGGGCCCCTCTATTCAAAAGGAGGGCAAAAATAGCATGAAATGCCTGAACAGGCAAATGAATTTAACCTCCAATTAAATATCCATCCCGGAAGGCCAAACCTCTCCCAAATACAAACAAAACAGGCAAAGCCCTGAATTACACAAAGCTTTGCCCGGCCTATAATCTAAAAACTCACGCTTAATTATCCTTCTTCACCTCGGTCTTTGCCTTTACCCCACTGTATTTCTTATGCTTGGGATGAATTACATTATGCACCTTCTCCTTTGGTGTAGTGGTCTTTTTTACCTTGGTCTCCGTGTTGGCGGTTTCTGTTTTCTTCTTCTTGTTATCCTGTGCAGTGGCCATTACACCTGTAAAACATACCAGGCAAAGGGCAAATAGTAGCTTCTTCATAAAGTGTGTTTTTTTAGCAGTACTACAATTCCGGTACCAATTGGGATTAATGAAAGATTAAACACTACCTTACAATACCATGACGCTCAGGGGCATCGTAATATTATTCGTGGCAAGCCTGCTTTTTATGGCATGCAAGCTCAAACCAACCTTCAGCCAGGTATCTTCTTCTATTACTGATACAGGCTATTTTCCCAGGCCCACCGGCTACGTGAACGACTTTGCCCGCATGTTCACCATGGAACAGGTGCATACGCTGGATTCCATTATCAGGGACTATGAAAAGAGAACAACCGTAGAAATATCCATCGTTACCCTGGATTCAAGTATGGTTGGCCAGCAGGACTTCGATCAATACACATTGAAGCTGGCAAATTACTGGGGCGTTGGAAAAAAAGAAACAAAGAATGGCGTGCTCATAGCCTATGCGCCATATCTGAGAAGAATAAGGATCAACAACGGCTTCGGAATTGAA
>DASPNB010000024.1:0-2768 GCA_035626755.1 Flavipsychrobacter sp. | reverse complement strand
GATAGGGGGCTAATATCTGCGCCGCCTTCTTTGCCTTCAAAATTATAAACTCCATAGGGCAGGAACAGTGGCCTGAAACGTTTTATCTGGTCGCGTTTAGCATCGTTCATATTGAGCCCTATACCACGTGGTGAAAATCCGCCTGCATCAGTTTCAATTGCGAGAATGTGCTTTTCACCTTTTGCCTTTGCAGAGTCGTTATAGGTAATGCCACCCCTGAGACCATTTTCCTCGTTCATAAAGAGCACAGCTCTCACTGTTCTCTTTGGCTTTATGCCCGTTGCCTTCAGTGCGCGGATCACTTCAATAGATTGTACGCAGCCTGCGCCGTCATCGTGAGCCCCTTCACCGACATCCCATGAGTCGAGATGGCCACCTACCAGAATTATCTCCTCAGGGTGTTGTGATCCCTTTATTTCGCCTATTACGTTATACGATAGAACATCTTCGTACATCTTACAGTCGGAAGTGAGCGTTGCTTTTACCTTTCCTGCTTTTAACCTGCCCTCCAGCATATCGGCGCTCCTGTTGCCAATGGCTACAGAAGGGATTTTCTTTACCGAGTCTGCGTAACGGAGCGAACCTGTATGCGGATGGTCGTCTTCGCCTGTTGATACTGCACGAATGATAACGCCCGCGGCGCCTTTAGCTGAAGCTGAATTGGGTGCCGACCAACGGTACAATACTGCATCTCCATAAGCCTCGAACGTGTGCACCACGTCTTGTCTGAACCGATGGTTGAAGAAGACGAACTTACCTTTTACTTCTTCCGGCAAAAGCTTATTGAATTCTTCGATGCTGGTGACCATAATAATATCGGCCTCAAGTGGTTTTCCATCCGTGCCTACACTATTGCCTACACCTAAAACCGGAACTGTAACAGGCATACCCTGGTCGAAACTTAGCTTCAATGTTTCTTTGCCCCGTACCCAGTGAGGTACTATTACAGGCTGCAGCCACACGCTGTCCGCGCCAGCTCGCTCCAGTGCTTGCTTACCCCAGTTCACGGCATTTTCAGCCTGTGGTGAACCACTGAGCCTGTGGCCGATATTTTTACACAGATCGCGGAGATTGCTATAGCAGGTACCGCGCAGCATTATATCGTCAGATATTCTTCTTATGGTGAGAGAGTCCTGTGCCGCCGAGAGAAGGCTCAGCCCAAGACAAGATAAAGCCAACACTAATTTCTTCATCTGTTAAAAATAATAAAGACGCAGTTATAAAATAAACATTATTACGTGTCTCAACAGCTATTGACTTATATTTACGGCGTTATCGCATACAAATGAAGAAAATTCAATTATCGGCCGGAGCAGTGGCCGCAATAGTATTTTTTACCCAATGTTCACCTAAGACCGGAGGGGCGGTCGCATCAAGCTCTTCGTCCTCCTCTACTTCCTCCTCAACTGAGGCAGTTGCATCTACACCTTTTGACAAAACCAAGTATTCAGATGAAGTGATGGAACTTGGCAAAGCCACCTGGAGAGCGAGTTGTGGAAAATGTCATAAACTTTATCAGCCAAATACGCATAGTATGGAAGCCTGGGAGCGAATTTTGCCCCGGATGTCTAAAAAAGCAAAGCTGGATGACAAGCAGGCGGAGGCTGTAAGAGCTTTTGTATTGTCGAATGTGGCGGGCTAGATATAATATTAGCTGAATAAGCTATTGTAAATGCTGATAGAATGTTAATGCAATTCAGTACTGAAAGGCTGATATTTGCATTAACATTTTTATTAAAGCACATAGACGAAATTTACGGAGGATGAAAATAGGAATAGTATGTTACCCGACGTTTGGTGGAAGTGGTGTTCTGGCGACGGAACTGGGGATGGCTTTATCCCTTAAGGGACATGAGGTCCATTTCATTACCTACCAGCAGCCGGTTCGCCTTTATTTTCATCCCAATATTTACTATCATGAAGTAGCAGTGCCTACCTACCCGCTATTCGATTATCCTCCGTATGAGACAGCGCTGGCCAGCACGATGGTAAATGTGATACTAAATAACAATCTGGACCTGCTGCATGTACATTATGCCATCCCACACGCTTCGGCAGCCTACTTTGCCAGGCAGATACTGAAAAAACAAGGCAGGGATATTCCTTTTATCACCACACTACATGGTACCGATATTACTTTAGTGGGCAAAGATCAAACCTACGCGCCTGTGGTGACGTTTTCCATCAATGAATCGGATGCTATTACAGCAGTATCTAAAAATCTGAAGGAAGAAACACTACGCTCTTTTCCTATTGAAAAGGATATAGACGTGATCACCAACTTCGTGGATATGAGCCGCTTCCGCCACTCTGATAAAAACCATTTTAAGAAGATGCTGGCGCCAAACGGCGAACGTATATTAGTACATGTGTCCAATTTCAGGAAGGTGAAAAGAGTAGGCGATGTAATCAAAGTATTTGAGAAAGTGCATCAGCAAATTCCTTCGAAGCTCTTAATGATTGGTGATGGTCCTGAGCGGCTTGGTGCAGAAGAACTGTGCCGCTCAATGAATAACAACATCTGTGCAGACATACGTTTCCTGGGTAAGCAGGAACAAATGGACGAGATACTGAGTATTACCGACCTGTTTATACTGCCATCAGAATATGAGAGCTTTGGTCTGTCGGCCCTTGAGGCTATGGCCTGCGGGGTGCCTGTTATCTCCACCAATGCAGGTGGTTTGCCCGAAATTAATATACAGGGTGAAACCGGTTACCTGAGCAATGTAGGAGATATAGAAGATATGGCCAGGCATGCCCTGCATATA
>DASPNB010000023.1:0-2783 GCA_035626755.1 Flavipsychrobacter sp. | reverse complement strand
CCCTGCAAATAGGTGGTAACCTGCGTGTAGAAGATGTGAAGGCCGAAGGTATGGAGATCATGAACTCTCCGCGTATACCTATCGCTTCAGTAGTTACAACCCGTGCCCTGCGCCAGGCTGAAACTGAAGAAGCAAAGGCCGGTGCAGCTGCAGCTAAAAAATAGTCTTTAACAGAAAAGCGCTATAATGAGAAAGCCACCCTACCGGGTGGCTTTCTTATTTACATCAATTAATATTACCGCAGCAAGGTGATATTGCCTTGTTTCTTTTCAGCCCGGTTGTCTTTAAATGTAACTTCTATTGTGTACACATAAACGCCCTGGGGCTGGTCTACCCCGTTGAATTTACCATCCCAGCCACGGCCATCTATCCTGTTAGTAGAATATATCTCCTGGCCCCAGCGATTGTAAATGATCATCTTAAAGGTGCTCACACCTTCAGATAGCCATTGACGCGGCATGAAAAAGTCGTTCATGTTATCGCCATCAGGGGTGAAAGCATTCGGCACATCGAGGTAGCAATCTTTCTTTACCCATACACTATCGGTAGCAGAACAGCCGTCAACGTTTACGATAGCAGCATACCTGCCTGGGCGCTTAGCTGAAATATTGAAGCTCACGTCTCCTGTATAGGCATCGTCCAGCATCCAAAGCCAGCTTGCGGCAGGATTGCCTGCGTTGATAAGGTCAGCCAGTACTAACGGGCCCGCATTGGGACACATACTTGTGTCGGGACCGAGGTTGATTACGGGTTGTGGACTTACGTTAACCATCACATCAACAATAGTATCACGGCACACGCGATAATCTGTGCTCAGCTTAACCTGGTAAGTGCCCGGAAACTCAAATGAGTGCTTGATAGGATTAATATCCCAGGTAGTGATACCATCACCGAATTCCCAGTTGATATTGAGAATACCGATATCAGAATACACGCCTGTAAAGTATATAGCATCGCCTGCGCATATTTTATCGTCGCTGGTGAGGATAGAAACCGGAGATAAAGAATCAACCTCCACAAAACGGAAGGCAGTATCCGCGCAAGGCACGAAATCTGATACCACCATTATAACGGTATACCGGCCGGGATGATCGTAGGTTTTTACCGGGTTTTGCAAATCGCTAAAAGTACCATCGCCGAAGCTCCAGGAATAAGATGGTGGCACATTGTTAGGACCAAGTGTGTAAGTAGAACCATCGGTAAAGGTAATGCTCTGTCCCTGGCAGATAGTATCGGCACTGGTAGTAAAGGCCGCAGCTACAGGATGTATCATAGTCACCTGCTGCACTATGGAATCGAAGCAATTCGCATTGTACACATACAGCTTCACATCGAAAGTTCCCTGGCTGGTATAGACATGTGAAGGACTGGCAGAGGTATCTACAGCAGAGCCATCGCCGAAATTCCATTCGTAGGCAGTGTTACCCGTAGAAGTACTTGTGAAGTTGACCGAGTCCCTGCCACAGCCGTAGTTGATATCGAAAGTGAAGCCGGCTGCTACTGTCTGGTAAACTGTAACTACCAGAGGATGCCTGGCGCTTTCACAGCCATTCACCGTTTGAGAAACCCAGAAATTGTATACGCCGGGAATAGTAGGATCAACAGTTGGCGCTACAGTTGTTGCAGTGCCACCAGTTGCAGAATCATACCATTGGACATTCTGGCCATTAACGGTGAAAGGGATAAATGTTTCGTTACTGCAGTAAGCAGCCTTATAGCTAACTGTAGGCGGCAGCGGGTGAGGATGCACAGTAATATTAACCGTGTCAGGAGGAGATACGCAACCATTAGCTGTAACAATGAGCGAATAAACACCGGAGTTTGCGGTAGTTGCAGTCGGGATAACAGGATCTTCTGCAGAAGAGCTCCAGTTGTTTGGGCCTGCCCACTGGTAGGTAGCACCGCCAATACTATCTGCAAAGAGATAAATTGTCTCGCCTTCGCAAAGATCGTAAGTGGTAGTAGTAGCGTCTGAAGTTGCTCCACCGTAATTGCTGAAATAACCAAAACGCGCACCTGAAGCAACACTGCCATCAAGCACACCAAGGTGAAAAGAGTTGGTGCTATTGCTCACAGTAATTACAGAGCCCTGTGAGTATTGTGTAACCGGCAGACTGACCTGAGCTGTAAGCCAAACACCCGCAGTACCCGGCACGGGAGCGAACTGACCTGCGACTACAACACCCGGCATGCCGTTTACCAGGAAGTTGCTCTCTCCCCCCGCCTGTACCATCACATTAATGTAGAGGTCGTTTGGAGAAGAACGGTTAAAAGAAACTGAGGTACTACCTGAACAATCTATTTGCGGCAATACAGCTGTACTCACCTCGCAACCGATTCCGCTCAGCTGGTAGCAATAAGCAGGGTTTGAAGTCTGTATATACGATGAAGGATTGGTCATCGGTATCTGGTAGGTCTGTCCTGCATTGATGGTCGTAAGTGGTACACCATCTTTAGAAATACTAGTATTGTTTTGTGTAGCTGTAATAAATATCTGGTCTTCGGGTGCATTCAGCGCACCGTTCATAGCAATGTAGTTGTTACCTATTATGTTAGTAGGTACTATCTGGTCGCCCGCAAGATCGGCACAGCCGCCATAAGGCGCGCCTGAAAGCAGGTCGTCTTTCACGGTAATCGCAATAGGCAGGTTAGAAGTAACTCTTGAACCCATCAGGTGAAGAGCGGCCTGCCAGTTGACTGCTGTAGCCGAGTAAACCTGTCCTGCGTTCAAGGTAATATTGAAAGGCACACCAGCCACGTGGCCAACGATGTCGTTAGAAGGA
>DASPNB010000022.1:0-10644 GCA_035626755.1 Flavipsychrobacter sp. | reverse complement strand
GCCGACTGGCTCCTGTTAATGCCGAGCGAACGAGCCTTGGCGCTCACAATGCCGGCGGTAACAGTTGCGTCCAGGGTGAAAGGGTAGCCTACGGCTAAAACCCATTGACCCAGCCTTACATCGTCGGAATTACCAAATTCCATATATGGCAGGCTTTTTTCTTCTACTTTCAGGACAGCCAGGTCGGTAGAGGCATCAGTACCTACCACTTTGGCAGTGGCTGTATATCTGTCATTAAAAGTAACTGTCACTGCGTCAGCTCCTGCTACCACGTGGTTGTTGGTGACGATATAACCATCGTCTGAGACCACTACGCCGGAGCCGGAGCCCATTTGTGGTGGCAACACATTATAGCCTTCGCCAAAGAAAGTCCTAACGCGCTCTACGCGCTGTTTGGTAGCTGTTTTGATGTGTACCACAGCCTGTACCGAGCTTTCAGCCGCAGGCTGGAAGTCTACGGGGGTATTGGCCCTTACGGTGCCAAGGTCTTCGTTGAAGCCAACATAGTTGACAGGGACGTGGTTGCCACGTTTTTCGCCTATGGCGATGGAATCATTTCCCTGGAATTTTGCTGCCACAAAAAGTGTGAGAACCGAGGTGACAGCGGCTGTAATTACGACTGAAAAAAATCCTTTGTTCATAGTTGTTCTGCCTCCTTATTTTTGAATGTACTAACGCAAATTTATTGCCTGTTCTTATTATGAATCTGTTAAAAATGAAGAGCTCAGGGAACAGGTGGATAAGCCGTGGATTGGCGTATCCCGGCAGGTTTTAACCCGCTCTTAAAGGCGGGGGACTGAATGACGGGGGAATATGATAAAAAATTGACCGTTTCACATGTCCATATTTTCTCATTTTCGTATTAATTCACTACCTTCGCACCTCCAAAATTTGAACTTAAATAATAATTATTCAATAATCTAAAGATGGCAGACTTACGCTTACAGCGCAACTTTGGTATTGCAGCGCACATTGATGCCGGTAAAACCACCACTACAGAACGTATTCTTTATTACACAGGTGTGAACCACAAAATAGGTGAAGTGCACGAAGGTGCTGCTACTATGGACTGGATGGCGCAGGAGCAAGAGCGTGGTATCACGATCACTTCAGCTGCCACTACCTGCTTCTGGAACTTCCCTATGGTGCAAGGCAAGACCACGCCGGATTCTAAAAAATACAAATTCAATATCATCGATACTCCGGGCCACGTTGACTTTACCATCGAGGTAGAGCGCTCTATGCGCGTACTGGATGGTCTTGTTGCCCTGTTCTCTGCGGTTGACGGTGTTGAGCCTCAGTCAGAAACAGTATGGCGCCAGGCTAACCGTTACAGGGTTCCCCGTATCGGTTTCGTCAACAAAATGGACCGTATCGGTGCCGACTTCCTGATGGTAGTTCAGCAGGTACGTGACATGCTGGGTGCAAAATCAGTTCCACTGCAATTACCTATAGGTGCAGAAGATAATTTCAAAGGCGTTGTGGATCTGATCCGCATGAAGTCTGTTATCTGGGATGACTCTACACAAGGTATGACTCACGTGGAAGGTGAAGTGCCGGCAGATATGCTGGATGAAGCTAACCACTGGCGTGCGCAACTCGTAGAAGCAGTAGCTGAATACGACGACACCCTGATGGAGAAATTCTTCGAAGACCCTAACAGCATCTCTGAAGAAGAAATTCACGAAGCTGTACGCAAAGCAACGATAGACCTGAGCATTATCCCGATGCTTTGCGGTTCTGCTTACAAAAATAAAGGTGTACAAACTGCACTGGATGCGGTGATCCGTTACCTGCCTTCTCCACTGGATGTAGAAGCGATAACAGGTACTGATCCTGACAGCGGTGAAGAAATAGTTCGTAAGCCGG
This sequence comes from Flavipsychrobacter sp., assembly GCA_035626755.1. GTDB lineage: Bacteria > Bacteroidota > Bacteroidia > Chitinophagales > Chitinophagaceae > MKUN01. The sequence goes on along the minus strand of DASPNB010000022.1, from coordinate 8,775 downwards.
ATGCTAAGGAACCATTTGCAGCCCTGGCGTTCAAGATCATGACCGATCCTTTTGTTGGCCGTCTCGCGTTCTTCCGTGCATACTCAGGCCACCTGGATGCAGGTAGCTATGTACTGAACATGCGTACCGGTAAGAACGAGCGTATCAGCCGTATCATGCAGATGCACGCTAACAAGCAGAACCCGATCGACTTCATTGAAGCCGGTGATATCGGAGCTGCTGTTGGTTTCAAGGACATTAAAACAGGTGATACCCTTTGCGCAGAGAAGCACCCGATAGTACTGGAGAACATGTTCATACCAGAACCGGTTATCTCTATAGCAGTAGAACCTAAGACGCAGGCTGACGTTGACAAGATGGGTATGGCTATCGCCAAGCTGGTAGAAGAAGATCCTACACTGCGTGTAAAGACCGATGAAGATACGGGACAAACTATCCTGAGTGGTATGGGTGAACTTCACCTTGAGATCATCGTTGACCGTATGCGTCGCGAGTTCAAGGTTGAAATTAACCAGGGTGCTCCGCAGGTGGCTTATAAAGAAGCATTCGGTGCGAAAGTTGAACACCGCGAGATCTTCAAAAAGCAAACAGGTGGTCGTGGTAAGTTCGCTGATATCCAATTCGAGATCGGCCCTGCTGACGAGGAATTCCTGAAAGAAGGTAAAGGCAACTTCCAGTTCGTAAATGATATCTTCGGTGGCTCTATCCCGCGTGAATTCATTGGTTCTATCCAGAAAGGATTTGAAGTATCAATGAGCACAGGTGCACTGGCAGGTTTCCCTGTTGAGAGCATGAGGGTACGTATATTTGATGGTTCTTTCCACCAGGTCGATTCAGACGCAATGTCTTTCGAACTTTGTGCTAAGTCTGGTTTCCGCGAGGCAGGTAAGAAAGCTAAGCCGGTGTTGCTGGAGCCTATCATGAAAGTAGAAGTGCTTACTCCTGACCAATATATGGGTGATGTAACAGGTGACCTTAACCGTCGCCGCGCGATGCTGGAAGGCATGGATAGCCGTAACAACCTTCAGGTGATAAGGGCTAAGGTGCCACTGAGCGAGATGTTCGGTTACGTAACTCAGCTGCGTTCTCTGTCTTCAGGCCGTGCAACATCTACTATGGAATTCAGTCACTATTCTCCTGCTCCGCGTAATGTGGAAGAGGAAGTAGTTGCAAAATCAAAAGGTAAAGTAAAGGCTGACTAGGACCTCACCCCGGCCCTCTCCATAAATGGAGAGGGAGGTGGAAGGAACTATACCTTTCTAATAAATTGAAAAAGCCCTCGCAGATGCGGGGGCTTTATTTTATCCTGGGTGTTTTATATGGATCGTTTTTATCGACGACATACAACATCTTGATGCCGGGTTCTTTAGTGAACTTGCGAATATCCCTACGGCGGAAATACACTGCTCTTTCGTGATGCACTAATCCTGAATCAAAGTAGAGTGAGGAATAGTTGACATTCCTGAAAAGCTTACCGTTAAGTAGTACATTCATCCGGGGATACGTACTTGTACTCCTTGCTATTGCCTGCGCTTCGTTGTTTTTGCCATCAACGGAATAGATGTACCGCGGATCCCTGAGGTCTTGCTGAGCATCAGCGACCATGCATATAGAACAAAAAGACAATATGAAACAGAGTTTTCTCACTAAGTCTAAAGATACCAAATTTCACTTAACAAAATATTCTACAGCGTCTTTTAGCATGTCCGCCAGTTCTTCATCCATATACTCGTATTTATCCGGTATATCCAGAACGATGAGCTGTTTGTTGCGCAATGAGTTCTCAAAGCGTTGGGTGAGCCTTTGCTTGTGTCGCTTTTCCATTACAAAGATGATATCAGCCCATAGGAGCATCTTCTCATTAACCTGCACGCGCGCGCTTTCCTCTGTGCCTGCAGAGCGGACGGTGTGTCCGTTGCTATTCTTGTAGATAGTCTCTGCGGTGAGACTACGACGTTTATTGCGGCTGCAAATGAAAATAAGGTTCATGGTTGGTGTGTCTTAATACCAGATAGTGACGCCTAATGAGGCTGCATGATCGTAAACAGCCTGGGGTAAAGGATATTCTCTGTAATACCTGTAGTAAGGTTCTGTGCGGTTCTTCATGAATTCGAAGTATTGCCTTGAGGCCTCATCCTTACGGGCAAAAGTGTTGAATATCGCCAGCTTATCCTTAGTGGGCTGCGGTGTCTTCGCAGTGGGAGTGCTACAGTGGTCAATCCTGAGATCAAAGAGCAGGAGGTCGCCAATGTCTGTAGGAATGTCGACTTTACCGGGGTTCCTGTCGGCAAAGTCAAATGAAGAAAGTTTCAGGCGTTTCAGTAACCAATACCAGGCCCGCCAATGCAGGGAGGTACGGTACATCTTGCTGTATTTGTCAGGATCGGTATGGGTGCCCGGTAATACGGTGAGGCCACCGCCTTGCCCGCCGTTTTCCTGGAAATAGATAGCGGCTTGTATCAGGGGTGAATCATAACCAATATGACTGTGCTCACCGTGGCTTTCCTGGTAGGAAGTATCTTTGTGCCAGTGTATGTAGCGGTTGCGGTGAATAGAGCACTCAGGCATCCAGACAAAATCATCACCAAGAATCGAACGTATTGCGTTTACGAATGCAGGTGTCAATAGTACGCTTATCAGTTCGGGAAACCAGGAATAGATATCATTGATGATCGTCTCATTGCTGTAAGGGGCGGATTCGTACAAGCGTTCTGAAAAGGCCTTTAGGAAGGTCTCCCGCGCAGCTTGCATGTCGTTTACAGAGAAGATTTCCGGAAGCAGTATAAAGCCGTTCCTGTGAAATTCGCTGACTGCTTTGTCGCTGAGAGGCAATGGATATACCTGTTCCATAACTATCGAATTTAGGAATGTTGAAGCACGAATCCCACCGCTGCATCTGCATGTATCTTCATTGTATCGAAGGCCGGGATAGAAAGATCACTTTGGTCTATCAGTAGGGGTATCTCGGTGCACCCGAGTATTACGCCTTGTCCACCTTGAGCAACGAGGTCATTAATGATCTGCAGGTAACGGGTTTTTGTTTCAGGTTTCACCAGTCCGCGGCCTAATTCTTCGTGAATAGTGTGGTGAATGAAAATGCGGTCTTCTTCACCCGGTACCAATACATCAATTTCTTGTTCACGGAATTTATCCTTAATGAAATCTTTCTCCATTGTGAACTTAGTTCCGAGAAGTATCACTTTATTCAAGCCTTGTTTTTTCACGGCCGTAGCTGTTACAGTTCCGATGTGAATGACAGGGATCTTCAATCGCTTTTCCAATCTTTCGGCAGCCATGTGTGCGGTGTTGGCACAAAGTACTATTGCATCTGCACCATCTGCCTCCAGCATGGCGGCTATGTCTTCAAGTCGCTGCTGACTGGCTTCTATGTTGCCGCTCTGGCCATTGCTTACTATTTCCTGGTAGTTAAAAGAATAGATAAGGCATTGGGCGAAATTCAGTCCGCCGAGTTTGGCGTTGATGCCTTCGTTGATGTACTTGTAATAGTCAATGGTGGATACCCAACTCATACCACCTATGAGGCCTAGTGTTTTCATTCGCTAATATTAGCGATTTCCATTGAATTACTGAAGTCTGCAATTGGTATGAGTGCTATCCTCGCAGGCGTCGCATTGCGCTGCTGCATCATCTTTTGAATCTGCGCTGTATTCAGAGGTAAATCCTTCTCCCGAATAGTAAGTTTGGTGGCGTATCGCAATAACACCGGTAACGTCTGCTGCATGAGGTGATGAGGCAGAGTAAGACTGCCAGGAAGAGCATAGGTTTTTTCATCTGAGTTTAGTTGTAATAGCTCTAAATTACTTTTTGTTGTTTGGCAGGCTTTCAATGCTTAGAAACAATTTCTATATTTATGAAAATGCAGATCATATGGTACTACAAGTTCTTTACTGGATGGGCATATTGTTGGTGGCTTATATTATCGTCTCTTCAGTCATACACTATCTCATAGCTCCTTTAAAGTTCCCCGACCTGGAGCACTATTTCAAGGAAGGTGATACTTTCCGCAGCGATGCTGAAGGTATTCAGCAAACCATATTGCGCATAGAAGATGGTATGGTCTATGGCGAGCTCAGGATGGATGCGAGAGCGCCGGGGCCACCTATGCATTTTCATATGAACTTTGATGAAGCGGGCAGGGTAGAAGATGGCGAGTTAACTGCAGTAATAGAAGGTGAAAAGAAAATACTGCGGCAGGGAGAGAGCATAGAGATCCCCAAAGGAAAGAAACACACCTTCTACAATCATAGTAATGAACCTGTAGTGATACGTGCTGACGAGCAGGGTATTCCGCTAGGTTTTATGTACTGCCTGTCGCAGTTTTACGGGTTATTCGATAAGGATGCAAGCAACATGAAAATGCCAAAAATCCTTTTATACATCTCTCTTTACGGTAACCATTTCGATACCTGGCCTGCCGATGCACCTGAGCCCGTGGTTCGGTTTATTAACTTCATACTTGCCCCTACAGCCAGGCTTTTAGGATATAAGAACTACTATGAGGAGTTTGACCCAAAGCATAACCGGAAGCCTGCCGGGCCGGTAGTATTGGGCAAAATAGAAGTGTAAGCCTGTGTGCGGATTAATGGTGTTTTCCACCTCTGCCACCGGCGCCGCTGTTACGGTAATTGAGGATATCGCGGTCGAAGAGGTATAGGCCACTCTTGTCTTCGCCTATCAGTTCCATCTTTTCGTTCAGTTCGCGGGCAACACGCTCTTCCTCCACCTGCTCGGCTACATACCATTGCAGGAAGTTGTGGGTGGCGTAGTCCTTCTCCTGGAAGGCCATGTGCACCAGGTCGTTGATGGCCTCTGAAACCCCTACCTCGTGGCGAATGAACTCCTCGAAGACCCTCCTCAGCGACTGGAAAGTGACAATAGGCTGCTCCAACTGGGGAACAATAGCAAAACCGCCCCTCTCGTTGATGTATTTTATCAGCTTCAGCATGTGTACCCGCTCTTCCTCCGACTGCTGGTAAAAGAACTCGGTAACCCCCTGCAGGCCGGGCTGTATATCGGCCCATGAGGCCATGGCCAGGTAGGCTTGTGAAGAGGCTGCCTCGAGGGCTACTTGCTTGTTGAGTGCTTCCTGTAGTACTTTGCTGAGCATAAGACTGTCTGTTTATGTCATGAATTTAGCCAATTATGGCCATAATCCAAAAGACGGGCAGGGAAGCGGCGACAGGCTGAAATACAGCTTAAATGGTCAAAAAACGATATTTTTTATACGTATGCGCGCTATAATTTCCAAATTAAACTTATTATATTGGAGCAAAATTTTAAACAGTTATGAGGATTCGCTTTCTTCTTCTTCTTACTTTTTTAGGCTTTTTGTCTCAAAACGCTTCGGCAGAGCATATTCTGTTCCATCCAAAGCCGTCTAAAAAGGTTGTAAGGCTGTATATGGACCGTTATGGCCAGATATACCCGAGCAACGGCTTTAAAGCTGACCCTAACATCTTCTACATGAGGGGCGATTTCTGCCACTCTGAGTATGGAAGGTGCCGTCACGGAGATGCTGCCAACCTGATGACATATTTCAATTATCATGATGAGGACGGGTTTGATGAAGTAGCAAAGGCATACAAGGTATCCTCTTTTGAAGGCCTGCAGAAGAAGCTTTTGAAAGAATATGCCAAAACTATCAACTCGAAGCTGAGGGAAAGCAAGAGCAAAAAGCTCGTTTTCCTGATACATGGTTTTGATAATTCTTTCACTTACTGGGAGTACATCCGCATGCGTGAAAAGATTAACGAATATACCGGAGAAGACGACATCGTATACGTTGAACTATACTGGGATGCCCTGCGTGACCAAAACGCCGCATACACTTACAGCCGTGCTGAAATCAATTCACTGTTCGTAGGTTATACGCTGAGGAAGCTGCTGGCTAATATAGATGAAAATATCAACCTGACCCTGCTGACACACAGCATTGGTGCCAGTGTTGCTACACAGGCTCTTTTCAACGTTGACAAATGGAGAGACCGTTATTTCCAGTACTACCTGGATGATATAGGTTTCGGACTACCTACGCCTAAGCAGCAGAACATTACGCTGGCTATGCTGGCTCCTGCTATCCCCGGTGTTCAGACTTTCAACGACATCAACAACACTTCTCTTGACGAAAACGATAACGAAAACTACAAGAGAATAGTTGTTGGTTACAGCGAGCACGATCACGTAAACGGCAAGGGTATGTATAGCATATTCGCTTCACGCTATGGCCAGCATGCACTTGCTGTTAGCCGTTCAGAAGTACACCGCACACACAAGACTTTACAGAAGGAACACAACGATGTAAAGTTCCTTTCTGCAAACTTTACAGGTGATACCAAGAAGAACACTCATACCATGTCTCAGTATATGGATTTGGGCCACTTCTCTGATTTCATTGACGATACTTTTGGTCAGTACTAATTAATGCGAACAATTTCATAGAGTTGATAAAAAAATGTCCCGCAAATGCGGGACATTTTCTTTTTGATATTTTTGGAGGTTGTCTTAAGCTGTAGCCGTTCTGTTTCCTTTCTTCCTGGATAGGACAGCACCAGCTATCAGAACTATAACGATCTGAAGAGGGAGTATCTCCATATAGGTAACTCCAAGGCGATAGACAGCATTGCTGTCATAGCGCTCCATGTTTTCACGTATTTCTTTTTCTTTCTCAGCTACTTCAGCTTCGCTTTTGCCTGATTTTTTTAGCGACTCTATCGCGTAAGCCGCATATTTCTCGCCGAAGCCTGCAAAGGCTGTCCTATACATGGCCATCCAGGTGAAAACATACATAGAGCTGGCTATGAGGGCCATCAATATGCCGGCGCCAACAGCTTTACCGAAACTTATGGAACCACCGAGGTTCTTCTTATAAGCTGCCATACCAACCCACATGATGATAGCGGCAAGTATCATACTGGCAAAACCGAAGTACATGCCATTTTCAAAATTCAGGCTGCCACTGTTCAGTGCGCCGCTGATGGCCAGGGTGCCACCACAGATGATGCCTGCTATGAGGCCATACACTAGTACTGTCTTTTTCATTGCTTTTTTGTGTTTTAAAGTCCGGAGGCAAAGTAAGGCCTTGCCGGGTGCTCTGTCTTCATACTAAAGTATGGTTTTGCCGCGAAAGGCCCGAAAACCATTCCTAAGAGCCAGTTTCTGGCATCGGTTACTGCGTCAGGAGATAAGGTTTAGTTCTTTAGCGCGACTGATAGCCTGGGTTCTGCGCTTTACATCCAGCTTCATAAAGAGGTTGGAAGCATGAGTTTTAATAGTATGGATAGAAAGGAAGGTTTTTTCAGCTATTTCCTGGTTGCTGAAGCCCTGTGCCATTAGTTCTAAGATCTCCATTTCGCGCTTGCTGATGCCCAGCTTTTCGGGGTCGGCTTTGGGCAGGTCTGAATGGGAAGAGGAAGTGATGTATACAGGTTTTTCTACAATGACTTCCTCTCGTACGATCTTTTCCTTAGGCGTCGTAAGCTTGCGGCCCACCCATAGACCCACTACAGTGAAAATAATAGCCAGGGCCGAACCGTAGATCTCCACAGCATAATTGATCACCAGGTAGCGGTACTCAATCCATTTGATAAGGATAGCCAGCAGGGCCAGTACAGAACCATATATGATCAGCTGTTTTTTCAATGTGTGGCAAAGTTACAAAGGCCGATAAAAAAGCATCCCAATTTAAAAGAGGGATGCTGCAAATATTTTTTTAGTGAGCTATGTTCTAGAGGAGACTGATAGTCCTGCTTTTCCTCACCATTACTACACGCTCACCGCCTGAAACGCTGTCGTCAGCTTGCTGGAGGGGCATGTACTTAAAGCGCTCCAGCCTGATGGTAACATCGCCCGGAGTAAGGTTGGTAAGATCGCCGGAGGTAAAGATGAACTGGCCATTGTTGTACTGACGGGGAACCGGAGTATGTACGCCGTCATCCACGACGAGGAACATCTTTTCTGTAGCGTCATCCACAGGCTTGCCGTCCCAGTCAACCACCATACCGCTGTTTTTGTTGATAGAAGAGGGGAACACCGAAGGAAACTCCGCATCGCTGGTATCGGTGATCCTGATGGTATTGAGGAATTGCTCACCGGCATTCTTGGTGAAAACGAACTCTACATTGGTGAACTTGTTAGAAGAGTAATAATACTTCCTGTCGGCGCTGATACCTACCAGTTCCCTGTTGATATTGATAGATTCGTTGCCTACGAGGGTATGTATGGCACCGCTCTTATTATTGGTGCGGAACATTACTACAGCCTCGGTAGTCTTATTATTCTTATCATATATTACCGTGTAAGACTGGTGATATTCGGTACTGGTATCTGTGGGATTAGTACCATTGTTACGCTCACAGCTTGCCAGACCCAGGGTAGCCAGGGCCGCAGTAAGTATATAAATATTTTGCTTCATGCTAAACGTTTGTAATCAAGACCGCAAATGGCGGGCCAATCAGCTACAAAATAGAAACTTAGCGGCGATTTTCCAAACGGGGAGGGGTGTAGGGGGACGTTGCCGGTTTTATTTTAATTTTTAATTTTTTGGGCGATCGGAAAGCCGCGCCAATACTGGAAAGTTGTAGTTTTTACTTGAATTTTACTTTAATTATACTTTCATTTTGTTTTAACCTTCTTTGAACTATTCTTTCAGTTGTTTGAATTATAGTTTCAGATGGTTTAAGTGTCCCGTCCTGAAATAGGTTTACACTTGGTTAGAAAATCCTGATTTTAGTTTACATGTCATTTTTTCAGTCCTGA
>DASPNB010000021.1:0-2469 GCA_035626755.1 Flavipsychrobacter sp. | reverse complement strand
AGGTTGCATATATAGCTCCGCCATCAGGGCGGAGTTGAAGATTGCGGGTCGGTGCCCGCAATGACATCAACTAGTCAACCAATTTACTATTTTAGTCCTCTCATGGTATCCATACTGGTTGACGACGAAATCCTGCTCCGTAGCTTCACTGTTGAAGATGCGGGCCCGCTGTTTGACGCGGTGGAGAAATCGCGCAGACACCTGCGTCCCTGGCTCACCTGGATAGACACCACCACCAAACCCGAACACTCGCTCGGCTTCATCCAGCTAACCATCCAGTGGCAGAACAACCAGGAGGGTCTGGCGCTGGGCATTTTCCGCAACCGTAAGATCATCGGCGGTATCGGCCTCCATCACTGGGATCATAACCTGAAGAAAGGCCAGTTGGGCTACTGGATAGCCAAAGAATATGAAGGCAGGGGCATCGTGCACAAGAGCCTCGTGCGCTTTATAGATTTTCTCTTCAATAAAGTATCGCTGAATAAGATCGAGGTCCATTTCATGCCCGGCAATACCCGTAGTGCAAAAGTAGCTGAGCGACTTGGGTGCAAAATGGAAGGGCTCCTCCGCCAGAGTTATCTCAAAGATGGCAAGCTGGAAGACCTGGTGGTAATGGGTCTCTTAAAAAGCGAATGGAAATCCCTTGATCATTAAAAAATGCGCAAAAATTTGCGAATTCATATTTTTCAAATCCACGAGACTTCCGCCTCGCGGTTTTTGTTACTTTTTTGAAATTTTTTGTAAAAAAAGTTGAACTTTTTTGTAATTATTTTATCCACAAAAAAATCAGGCACCCTCGCTTTTTTCTCCTTTCCCGGAACGGATCAAATTCAGTTTTTCCCACATTTCTGGTATGCGCTTTATCCAGTTCAGCTCCTTCATCTTCGTCTTCGCATCCTCCACCGGGCTGCCGAAGTAGATCTTTCCTCCGTCCAGGCTTGAGGCAACCCCGCTCTGGGCATAGACTACGGCGCTTTCGCCGATGGTCAGGTCCTTGCTCACGCCCACCTGGCCCCATAGTATTACTTCATCTTCTATTATCGCCTTGCCGCCCACGCCCACCTGCGCTGCAAACAGGCAGTTCCTGCCTATCACCGCGCCGTGGCCTACGTGTATATGGTTGTCCAGCTTGGTTCCCCGGCCTATGATGGTGTCTCCGCTTACGCCTATGTCTATGGTGCAGCCGGCGCCTATCTCCACATCGTCTTCTATTATCACACGGCCGCAGCTCAGCATCTTTTCATACTGCACCTCGCGGTCCTTGCGCCGCTTGAAGTAGAAGGCGTCGGAGCCCACTACGGTTCCCGCCTGTATGTTTACGTTGTCGCCTATTATGCAGTTATCGTAGATGGTTACATTGGGGTGAATGATGCAATTCTTGCCTATGATCACGTGGTTGCCAATAAATACACCGGGCTGAATGTGCGTTCCCTCGCCTATTACAGCGCTGTCGCTGATCATTTTATATGACGGCTCAAAGGGCCTGAAGTGCTTCACCAGCTTGTTGTATGCGCTGAAGGGATCATTGTGTATCAGCAATGTTTTACCGTCAGGACAATCGACTTCTTTGTTGATGATAATGACAGTGGCAGCTGAGTTAAGGCAGGTGTTGTAGTACTTCTCAAAATCTACGAAGGAGATGTCGCCCGCTGTTACCTTGTGTATTTCATTAATGCCTGTTGCTTCCTGTTCTGTATTACCGAGCAGTTTTGCCCCGGTGAATTTGGCCAGCCATTGTACAGGTACCGTCTTTTCAAACTTCATAGACGAGAAATAAGTTTGCGCAAAAGTACGACAGCAAGGCATGCATTTCGGCTATTACCTCTATTTTGCAACAGAAAATGAATTACATTAATCTGAATGGGAAGCTCATGGAGGCTACCGCACCGGCCCTGCGGGCCGATAACCGCGCCTTCCGATACGGTTACGGGCTTTTTGAGACCATGCTGATAAGAGAGGGCACCATTCAGCTGAAAGAGTATCATTGGCGCAGGCTTTGGGCAGGGTTGGAACAGCTTAAATACAATGTTCCCAAGCTTTTTAATCCCCAGGTGCTGGAGGAGGAAATTCTAAAAACGGTCAAGAAAAACAAGGCGGAATCTCTTTGCAGGTTGCGTCTGCAGGTGTTTCCGGGTAACGGCGGCCTGTATGACGGCGACAGCTTTGGGTTGCAATACCTGGTAGAGTGCTTTCCGCTGGAGCAACACCTTACAGCTATCAATGAGGTAGGTCTTGTGCTGGGTATAGCGCAGGGTGTGGCAAAGAGCAATGATGCCCTTGCCAATATGAAGACCAGCAATGCCCTGGTATATGCCCTGGGAGCCCGGCAGGCAAAGGAAAACAGGTGGAATGATGCGCTAATAGTGAATTCTAAGAGTCATATTATAGAAAGCGCTATAGCGAATGTATTTTGGTTAAAAAATGGCAAAATTTACACCCCACCGCTATCAGAAGGTTGCATTGCAGGTA
>DASPNB010000020.1:0-4782 GCA_035626755.1 Flavipsychrobacter sp. | reverse complement strand
CTTCTGTCTAAGATTTGTGAGTATGATACATATCAGGAGTAAAGACGAAATTGAATTAATACGAAAAAGCGCCTTAATGGTTACTGCCACCCACGTAGAGGTGGCAGGCCTTTTAAAGCCCGGTATCACTACTGCCGCCATCGATAAGATGGCAGAGCAATTCATCCGTGACAATGGCGGAGTCCCTTCTTTTAAGGGTTACAACGGTTATCCTTATACCCTTTGCATTTCAGTGAACGAACAGGTGGTGCATGGCTTCCCCGGCGATTATGAGCTGAAGGACGGCGATATAGTCTCTGTCGATTGCGGTGTTTATATGAATGGTTACCACGGCGATCACGCCTATACCTTTGCAATAGGCGATGTTGCACCTGAAGTACTTAAACTGATGCGCGTTACCAAAGAGTCACTGATGCGTGGTATCGCACAGGCAAAGGACGGCAACAGGGTAGGGGATATATCTTTCGCCATTGAGCACTATACGGCCAAAGAGCATGGCTATGGCGTGGTTCGTGAACTGGTAGGTCACGGCGTAGGTAAGAAGCTGCATGAAGATCCCCAGGTTCCAAATTATGGCCGTCGAGGGGATGGTAAGAGGCTGAAAGAAGGAGTGGTACTGGCTATTGAGCCTATGATCAACCTGGGTCGTCGCGACGTGTATACACTGGATGATGGCTGGACTGTTGTTACCGCTGATGGCAAGCCGTCTGTTCACTACGAGCACACAACGGTAGTGCGGAAGAATGGGGGAGAGGCACTCTCAGATTTTGCCCCGATAGAAAAAGCAGAACAAGCTAATAAGGAACTAAATAGTTCATACTATACTGCAGAAGCCGCGGTTTAATACGGCTGCTTCCTTTTATGCTGCGATCAAAGCAGCGCCACTATTCTCCAGTATTTTCATCAGTACTTGTTCCCCGGCAAACAGTTGTGGCTCTATCAGGCATTCTTCGTGGTCTATTTTTTTGAGATACTTCGTTAGCTGCTTGTTAGCGTATAGATCAATGATGGTGGGATGCACGTAATATTTCCTGCAAACCGCTCTTGTGTTCCCCAGTTGCTTTGCTACCATGTCTAGTGCGGTATTGATGTTCCTTTTAGCGGCCGTCTCGGTCTCTGCTTCGCCTATTTCTTTGAAAGCGCGCAGAGCCTCCAGAGATCCTGCCCAGGTCCTGAGGTCCTTAGCCGTAAAGTTGCCGCCGCTTACTTCTTTTATGTAGTTGTTCACCATGCCGGAATCTATTCCCTTCCTGTCACCGTTCTCGTCTATATATTGAAACAGCTCTTTGCCCGGTATATCCTTACAGTGCTGAACTATCCTTGCCAGCTTCCTGCTCTTCAGGGTCACGTTGTGCATCACACCCTTCTTACCTTTAAAGGCAAAACTGAGCTTACTTCCTTCTATAGATACATGCCTGTCTTTTAGGGTCGTCAGCCCGAATGATCCGTACAGCTTTTCATATGCAGTGTTGCCTATCCTTATACAGGTGCACTGCATCAATGATATAACCGCAGCCAGTACCTTCTCCTGCGGCAAACCTTGCCTGCCCAGGTCCTTCTGCAGTTTTTGCCTGATCGCTGGCAGCGCCAGCCCCAGGTCGTGAAGGTTAAAGAATTTGGTATGGCTGCGCAGCTGTGTCCAGAGAGGATGGTATTTATATTGTTTTCTGCCTCTTGCGTCAATACCCGTGGCCTGCAGGTGGCCGTCTGGGTTAGCGCAGATCCATACATGCTCCCATGCCGGCGGTAATACAAGTCGTTTTACTCTCCATATTGTCTCTTCGTCCACTTCCTCACCTTTATATAAGTAAACAAAAGCGTCGCCCTTCTTTTCCCTCCTTATACCTTCATCCTGGTCACTTACGTACACCAATTCCGCAGCCTTTGCGCTCTTCTTATTGTCGCTGGTTATTGACCTTAGTTTCCTTCTGCTGAGCTTTATCTCTTTTACCGTTTCCATGCCGGTAAGCAGTAGTAAAAAGTCGTGCCCCTGACTCAGCAATAAAAAAGGCCCGTCACGCGGACGGACCTTTGACTATTTTTTCTGACTCTTTATTGATAAATCACTTTCTGCACATTCATCAGCCTGTCTGGCGTAGTCACCTTTATCAGGTAGTACCCCTTAGCTAATCCGGAAAGCGGAACCTGCGTTTGGCCAATATTACTGTTCAGCTTTTGACTATACACCTTCGCACCTATCATGTTATATACATCCAGGTTTCCTTCTTCTCCGGGCAGTGTATAGTCTACAGTAAAGACACCATCACTACTTGGGTTAGGATACACCATCACCACCACATCTTTGCTTTCCAGGTTGCTAAGGCCCAGCGGGTGTTTACAGAGGAAATCGTAATATATCTTGGTTCCGAAGTCAGATGCGAAGCTCTTGATCGGAGTTTGGTTCACATTTGAGGTAAAGCGCAGTAGCCCTGTACCATCAGAGGTATTCGCCCACCAGTAAAGACCATCATTATTCAAAGGATTGTTACCGGGAGGTGGGCCATCATCATAAAATTCAAACCTGTAGCAGTGGCCTGCTGTTAACAATATCGTATCGCGATAGATAGTGCCCGCATTTGCAAAGCTCAATTTTTGTGAAAGAAGCGTTCCTGTAGTCAGGTCATAGAAATTGTAGTGGTTTTCGCTTGGCGCATTGTTAGTTTGGAATACGATGGATATACCATTTACATTTAGGACCTGTGGATCCGTAAACGGACTAGCGCCGAAGTTATTTATGTTGTTCTGGTCTGCTTGCCCGTTAGGATTCTGCAATTGCACCTGGAATACATTCGTGCTCGGTGTCCAGTTAACCGGCTGTGTAATTCGCACTGTGTCAATTCCCAGGTAGGGTAGATTACCTGTCCATGCAAAGGTGCTCTGTGTGCCGCCCGGTACGCCATATACTATATCCAGGCTGGTGAGTGCAGTAGTGCCGTTGTTTTTGATAACGATTACCGGCTCAGCACATATAGGGTTCATTCTTGAAAACTCATATTCCTTGCTGGGTGAAACAATACTTTCCAACGATACATCGTGAGTAAAGTTGGGAGCGCCGTACTCTATCACATAAGCAGTAACAACCTGTGTACCCCAATAGAAGGTATCAGCATATTGCATGTCTACATCAAAGGTGTGCGTTGATCCAGGTGTTACTCCGTGTATATCTATATCATCATATTTTACGCTCGCCCCCGGGCACCAGTTACCTCTGTCATAAAGCCAGGTGCCTCCTTGCGGGAACAATGAATTGAAACCACATTCTCTCCACATAAATCGCTGGTTCACCGTGTCGGTATCATATTTCACCCATCGTTCACGCGGGCAGAATTCAGAGCAGTTGTCCTCATCCATACCATGACCGCTTTGTATCACCTTAATGCGCGCCTCATTTGTATTGGGTCCATAGGTGATGGTCTGTTGAGATAAGCCTGTTTCAATGTTAGAATTGTAAGCATATCCACCCTGGTAAAGGCGTGTAATGTTCTTTACTTCCTTTTCGGGTGTACCCTCTATCATCAGGAAGGTGATATTGATTTTCCAGCCACGGGCACTGGTCTCATAGCCGGTGTGATCGTAAATGATCTCTACAGAATCATGCAGCAGGTTGGCAAAGTCTGTTACATCATAGTACCAGCCATGTTTCCAGGTACTTCCTGCCTGCCAGTAGTTACCATATGGGGTTATAAACCGGGCAAATTCCCAATCAAGGGTATCGCCGTTTACACCGTTGGTCCTGCCTATGTATATAGGGTCCAGGTAATCCCACTCGCCGCATTGCATCGTATCCGGGCATTGGAAAGTCAGGTACATGATCACCTTATTGTAGGTGGTAGTGGTAGTAGGGAACTCACCCCATTTATAGTATTTATGTGAGCCACCATTGGTTACTACATCCTGGTTTTGATAAACCGGCACAACAATGGTATCTCCTGCAGCTCCCATACTGGCATTGGAGACAAGAAGGAAGATCGCGATTAAGGCAAAAGCCAGTCCTTTTACTTTAGACATACTTACAAATTAAAGTTTTGGAAAATGTATGTAAAAGTACAGTAAATTAAGGTATTGTTAATACTACTGGCAGAAGAGCTTACTAATATTTGACAATTATGTCTACCCTGCGGTCTTCAGCAACCTCAACGCCCCTTTTTTTACGGTCTAGTACTCCCTTGCCGCTACATTCGCTTATTTGCCCCGTCCCTATACCATTAGAAAGGAAATAATCACGTATAGCATTAGCCCTTTGTTCCGATAATTTTTTATTGAGTTGGGCTTCCCCAGTGTCATCTGTATAGCCAGTAATGGTGATCAAAGCTTTTGAGCTTATACTGTCGCTTATCAATGTTTGCAGATGTACCTGTTCGCCGGGTTTTAGGTTATATTCATCCCGCTCGAAATAAATGGAGAAAATATAACTTGTCTCCTTCTTCATTTCCGGTAGCTTCTTTTCCCGTTCGCTTACAATGTAAACATAAGCGCCTTCCTTACTTATATCTTTATGAGGATACCAGATATGTCCCACTCGTTGGCCCAGTGCGGCAACATCCCGTTCGGCAAGTTTTCTGTTGCCATTATAGCAGTTACTTGAAATGATGATATCCTTAACAAACAAAGGCGGACTATTGTACCTATTACTTTGGAAGCTGAAGTTTTTACCACCCCAAAAAGCTGCCTTGTCGAGCGTATCCGATTCTGCTGTGAAGCAATAAGTTACCGGGCATAATTTCCTGGTTACTTCTTTTATATACTTGGCAATGCTGTCTGAAGGCATATGGAAATTATCAA
>DASPNB010000019.1:0-3682 GCA_035626755.1 Flavipsychrobacter sp. | reverse complement strand
CCTCAAGGAAGCCGAATCCGACTGTTACAAAAATGGTCTCACATCAGTAGTCGACTGCGGCTTAAGCCTTGATTTCATTGAGCTTCTAAGAAAACTGTACAAAGAAAAAACGATCACTATTTCCAATACAGCCCTCCTCTCCCAGGATAAAAAGACCCTCGAAAAATACCTGGCTGCAGGTCCCTTTATAGAACCCCCTTTGTATGTAACGGGAATAAAAGTTTACGCCGATGGTGCCCTGGGCTCCAGGGGCGCAGCCTTACTAAATGAGTACTCCGATAAGCCCGGTCATTATGGACTGCTATTATCACCAATAGAAGAAATGAAACAAATTGCTCTTGAAGCCAAAGCCCACAAATGGCAGCTATGCACACACGCTATAGGGGACAGTGCCAACCGCGCAATTCTCAAGCTTTACGCTGAAATATTAAACGGCAAAAATGACCTCAGGTGGCGAATAGAACACGCACAAGTAGTTGATAACGAAGATTATATATTATTTAATAATAATTCAATTATTCCTTCCGTCCAGCCCACTCATGCCGTCTCAGATATGCCCTGGGCAGGGAAAAGACTGGGCAAAAAAAGACTACCCTCGGCATACGCCTTTAAAAGATTACTAAACGAAGCAGGTACCATAGCCCTCGGTACCGACTTTCCCGTAGAGGAAATAAATCCGCTTGCCACGTTCTATACCGCAGTCGCAAGAAAAGATAAAGACGGAAATCCGTCAAATGGCTACATGAAAGAAAATGCCCTCAGCAGGATAGAAGCCCTGAAAGGAATGACCACCTGGGCAGCAAGAAGTGTTTTCCGTGAAACAGAAACGGGCACCCTTGAACCAGGTAAGCTCGCCGATATCGTAATTCTCGATAAAGACATCATAACCATCCACGAAGAAGATATACTAAAAGCAAAAGTGCTCTACACTATTCACCGCGGAGAAATAAAATACAACTCTACTGAAAAGTAACAGCAATAAAAAAGGCCCCGGATAAAAACCGGGACCTTTTTCTTTATCGTTTCAGCAATTACTTGCCTGCAACTGTAAACTTCTTAAATACATCCGATCCACCTACATTTACTATCAGGTAGTAATTGCCCGGCGCATAAGAACTTGTATTAAGCGTGAACTCGTCGTTCTGGATATTAGCCTTTTCTTCTCTGCTCACTATCTGGCCCATCACGCTCAGTACGCGATAGGTTACCTTATCAGCTTTAGCATTCAGTTTCACAGAAACATTCAGCTTGTCAGAAGCAGGGTTAGGATACAGATCAATAGTTCCGATTTCCTTAGATGTTACATTCTTTGTCGTAGTCGGGAACATTGTGGTAAGCATCGCTATAGAAGGAACCATACCTTGGTTCTGGTGAGCAAAACGCATTGAATCCAGTACTACAGTTCCCTCAAACGGGAATGGGAAAGCACCGTCAGTAGGATTAGATTGAATAGCAGTGAAGTCACCGAAGAACAGCGGAGCAAATTGCTCGTATGTTGATCCACCTACGTTCTTGTTGTAGAGCACTTCCCTTGGCAGGTAGTTAAGTTTGCCATCGCAAGTCAGGAAGAACCCTGTTTGCAGATCAGCAACAACCCAATACCAGCTGTTATCATCCATCATTACCCAACCGGTACCGTTTGTATCTACATCAGCAGTCCAGAATTTACCTGAGCTATCAGCTGTAGTTCCGTTGAACTGCCTGTAAGCAGATCCTTCAAGAGTAACTTCTGCGTTATCTACTAAACCATCAAGTGGACCACCACCTGAGCCATCTTGCCATTTCAGGATATATAAACCCTGGTTCAGGATAGATATAACAGGTTGGTTTTCCTGCGATACAGAGAACTGCAGTTTTTCAATTGCATATCCACCACCTTTAGCTACGTAGTATAAAGGACCCCATGTAATAGGATCGCCACTACCAGACCTGTAACCGATGTTACCTATAGGCCTTCCGTTTACGAAATCATAACGGCTCTTACAGAATATGTTGTCAGTTACGTAAACATTATCTGTAACAGTGTTGTTACCCGGTATACCATCGGTAGTAGAACTAACTGTATGAGTGATAGCAAACCTGCCGGTACCGGTAGCATGCAGATCAGGAGTTACATCCGTATACAGTGCACGAATAGAATCACTTGCTGCAAATGATGAACTCATTGTGAAATCATCCTGGTGAACTAATGTAGGAGTAGAGCTTCCTGTAGGATACCATTCTACCTTTCCCTCAAGCTTTACACCTGTTTGTGCATTGCTACCGAAGTTAGCTATATAAGCACCTATTTGCTGTTTGTAAGCAGCAGGGTTACCATTGCTGGTACCCAGCTGGTGCCACGGTATAGCGTAGTTATGCCACAGGGCAGTACCACCTTTAATGATAGCAATTTCATCTGTACCGCTCAGCCACGGCTGAATAGTAACAGTTGAACTTCCCGACTGGTTCAATACAGCGTTGATCGCGTCACCATCTTCCTTAGAGATCATGAATACAGGGATAGTTACACCAGAACCCTGGCTTCCTGCTCCCATTCCTACTGGGCCAATACCTGGCTGGTTGTTCACAATAATTACACCGGCAGCACCCTGCGTTTGCGCAGCCATAGCTTTCGCACCAAATTCACAATCACCCCTGTATATCAGGGCTATAGCTCCCGCCAGCGAATTAAGTGTTCCCGTACAGGCTAATGAATCCGGACCTGCTTTCACTATCGGGCCGGTAAAGCCTGCTGTTAACGCGGCACCCCACTGTCCTGCAGTACCACTACCGTCATTGGCAGTTGTGTAAGCGCACTCCAGCTGGGGATTTGATACAGTAAAACGGAGACCAACATAGTCTGAATAATGGTTGTTGGTTCCGGCAGTTGCAGCGAAGGCCAGCGGTGTATAGACCTGGGCATTGCCTGCCAGGCTACCCATAACCATACCAGTGGCCAACATCAACTTTTTTAGGTTGAGATGTTTCATAAAACTATAGATTTAACAATTTTTAAACTCGATAAGTTGTGAAAATACGAAAAATATCACCCCAATAGGGCGATAAGTATACATTTTTATTTTATTTATTTGGGCTACTACAGGCCGAATTTCCTGCTCAGTTCCATCATTCTGTCTATCGGCTTTTTGGCAGCCAATCTTAGTTCCTCTTCCATATTTATTTCAGGCAGCTCATACTTCATACACAGGTATAGCTTTTCCAGCGTATTCAGCTTCATATGAGGGCAGTCATTACAGGCACATGCATTGTCCGGCGGAGCGGCTAAAAAGGTCTTATCAGGGCTGAGAGCCTGCATTTTGTGCAGTATTCCCGCCTCTGTGGCCACTATAAAGCTCTGGCTGCTGTTTTCGGCGGTATATTTCAGCAATTGGGTAGTACTCCCTATAAAATCCGCTATCCTTAGTACAGGTTCTTCACACTCGGGGTGTGCTATCAGTTTAGCCTCGGGATGTCTCTCCTTTAGCCTGGTGATCTTTTCCAGCGAGAATATCTCGTGTACCATACAGGCACCATTCCACAAAAGCATATCCCTGCCTGTGGTTTTATTGATGTATGCTCCAAGATTTTTATCCGGTGCAAATATGATTTTCTGATCCTCAGGCAGGCTGTCAACTATCTGCTTAGCATTTGAAGAGGTACATATAATATCACTCAAAGCCTTTATACCCGCCGAACAATTGAT
>DASPNB010000018.1:0-2950 GCA_035626755.1 Flavipsychrobacter sp. | reverse complement strand
TTGAGATGATTAACTACAGGGTATGGAATGGCTGAATTTAAATGACCCGAGTTTAACAAAAAGAATTAAAACCCGGGAATGGGGCTAAATCGCTGGTTAAAAAAATTAAATTATAAAAAAATGAATGCCATCCACGGTTTTTGCATAAATTTTGTAGCGAAAAGAATAATATGAAGAGACTGCTTATTATCGTCGTTTTGATAACCGGCATCACGTACTCATGCCGACACGAGTCGCCGGCGCCAACAAGTGGAGAAAGCAGGATGCTTGTTTTCAGCAGGACGGCGGGGTACCGACATGAGAGCATAGCAGCCGGGCAGCAAATGTTTCAACAGCAGGCAGATAGCTGGAAGTTGCGGGTGCGTGCCGGCGAAGGCGCTCTAAGCGAAAGCGAGCTGGACAGCTGCGACATACTGGTGCTGCTGAATAGCACGGGAGATGTGTTTAGCAATGAGGAACAAGCTGCACTCCAAACTTATGTGAGAAAAGGTGGCAAGGTACTGGCAATACATGCTGCCGCAGATGCTGAATATGGCTGGCCGTGGTATAAACAGATGTTAGGAGCATGGTTCGACAGTCATCCGGCAATACAGCAGGCTAATTGCGTTCTGACAGATATGGCTCATGCGGCTGGAAAAAATATGCCAGCTACCTGGACACGGACCGATGAGTGGTATAACTTTAAAGAAATAGAACCGGGCATACAGGTAATATACCGGCTGGATGAAGGCAGCTACAGCGGTGGAACTAATGGTGCATCGCACCCGATTAGCTGGTGTCACTCCTTTGAGGGCGGAAAAATTTTTTATACAGGGATGGGACACACTGCTGAAACTTACAGCGAGCCATTATTTATTCAACATATTAGCGGAGCTATTGAATGGCTTCGGACAGATTAACTCATCTATAAGTTATACACAGGGGGATTGACATAGAGAAGATATAGTCATACATTTAGGAAAATCAACACAAGTATGAAAATAGACTTTTTAATTGTTGGCCTGGCCACACTGATCCCTCTTATTATTGGTTTTATCTGGTATAACCCCAAAGTTTTCGGCTCTGCCTGGATGAAGGCTACGGGTATAACCGAAGAACAGGCGAAGAACGCCAATATGTTTAAAATATTCGGGCTGACCATTGTTTTCAGCTTTATGATAGCTATGATAATGAACAGCCTGGTAATTCACCAGTATGGGTTACTGTCATTAATAGCCGATGATCCGAACGCGCTGAAAGACCCGGCCGCGAAATCGACGATATGGTTCAACCAGAGCATGGCGGAGTATGGAACGGTATTCAGAACCTTTAAGCATGGAGCTTTTCACGGCTTCCTGATCTCGCTGATGCTTGTACTGCCTGTTATAGGCACCAATGCTCTATTTGAAAGAAAGGGCGCCAAGTATATATTTATCAACTGGGGATACTGGGCTATCAGCCTGATGCTGATGGGCGGTACAATTTGCCAGTGGGCAGGCATTGTAGAATAGAAAAAGCGGGGCAAGACCCCGCTTTTTTATTTCTTCATTATTATTTTTTTCCTCTGCCCTTTGCCTGCTTAATGCTATCGAGCAACTGATCATTGTCAGATCCGTGGCGTATTTCACGGGGAGGTGTTTTGTCTTTGGCCTTTGCTTTCTTGATGCTGTCTAAGGCTTTGTCGCTTTCTGAACTGTGCCTGATCTCTTTGCCTTCCTTTTTTTCTTCAGGAGTTTTTTCAGGCGGAGCTGTTACTGCAACGGGAGCAGGCGTGGAGTCTGCTGCGGGTGCCATAGCAGGTGTAGCTCCTGTTACGGCGGTGACCGTGTCAGCGGTGTTTTGAGTACTGTCCGAGGCGCCGGCACAGCCAGCAAATGCCAGGGCAATGCCCGCCAAAATACTATTGAGATACAAGGATCTTTTCATTCTTTATGGTTCTGTTATTATCTGAAATCTTCAGGAAATAAGTGCCTGCGGTGAGGTTGGCCTTATTGAAGCTGAATACATTGCGTCCTGCAAAGGCCGTGCCCTTGTGCAGTTCTTTTACCAGGCGGCCCTGGGCATCGATGATGCTGATGCTCACAGTTTGCTTAACTGGCAGCTCAAACTCTACATAATAGTTATCTGTAATCGGATTCGGGTAGACTTTAGCAGCAGTTTCGTCTTTTTCCGTAGTTGCGATGCTTACCGGAGTGTTAAGTATCTTAGCTATCCTAGTGCTCCAGTACTCATTTGTATTGCCGTAGGTGCCTGCCATCCAGACAGAAGCCGGGTTGTCGTTGTACTTGCGGCAGATGCCTATATAGTCTCCCCAGCGTTCGGTGGAGCCTGTGGTCCATGAATGATCTATTTTACCTACACCTGCTTTTACCAGAGTAGAAGGTGACCAAGTCATAGCATCGTCGCAGGCAATGACGCGTGTTTCGGGGAAAGTAGTAGAGGAGACGCGATTGTAAGCTATAATAACAGACTTATCGGTCTGGCTGTTAGCTATAGATGCTACACCGGGATAGCAATTGTCGGCCGTACCACTTTCGCCATATACAGATGAAACATTGACGCCAGTGGAAACATTCAGCCTATTGTAGTTGATACCGCTCCATGAATTGCCTGCGTCGCAGTTAAAAACGAAGTGAATGATACCATTCAGATAAAACCCGTCGAGTGAGCGGCAGTCTCCTACGTCGAGGTTTTTACCACCACCGGGCTGAGGAGCATCCGCGGGGACGCTATAGCTGGTGGTAGTGATATTGTAACCTAACATCTGCTCATTGGTAGCGGCCATGTTGTCTGTAATATCGTAGAGATTGATATTGGTACTGCCAGTGGTAACACCTGCAGTGCTTACGAGATAGATGCCAGGGCCATAGTTGCCGGTTTGTCCCCACGATACAGGTAACAATGTAAACGGACTGCCTGCGATGCCCGACCAATACTGAGCATTAGTAGTGCCGCCGGCGAAGCAAGGTGC
>DASPNB010000017.1:0-4514 GCA_035626755.1 Flavipsychrobacter sp. | reverse complement strand
GTTAATAATCCGCTGAGCGGCATTGCATTAGGCATGGAATAACGGAAGTCAGGAGCTCCTTTTCAGGCATTATTAGTAACTTACAATCGGAACAGATTGTAAAAACAATAATGAAAAGGATCAAAGGAACATCACTAGTCATTTTAGCTTTAATTTCACTATCTTGCAACTCTACCAGGAAAACCGCGAGTACTTCCGGGACAAGTACCACTGGCCCGACAAGGAAGTCAATAGCCTGTGGAGAACAGGCAAAAGAAAGCTCGCAACCTCATATAGATTGGATAATTGAGGAAAATTCAGTGCTGGATAATTTGACCACGCTGAGCCGCCCATCATCATACAAAGTGTACAGCCTGGATTCCGTCCAGCTTCGTAGCTTTTTCCACGCTGCGAAAGGTACACCGGGAAAACCCGGAAGCGTAAAAACAGTATTGCCATTACCCGCACCGTTTGAATGCAGGACATATGCATTTTCGGAATCGAATGCTATGTCGCAACAATTAAAGGAAAAGTATCCTGATATCGTCTCACTGAAGGGTTCTGACGAAACCGGGAAGGCTGATGCGAGACTGGACTATGATGGTAAAAAGCTGCGCGGACAGATAATGTGGAATAAAGAAGTATACCTGATAAGTGCGGTGCCGAATAACGGAAAATACTATTACATGGTCTATTTGCGTTCGGATAGTGGAGAGAAGAAAGAGCCGTTTGAAGAGAAGCCGGTGCAAACGAGATACGATAGGTAGAAAAAAATTTTAATCGACATATCAAACAGTAGTGATGAAAAAAAATGTATTACTCTTATTAATGTGCGCATGCAGCCTTTTCTCCTTATCGGCTTCTGCGTATAATGGTGTGTGGCAGGAAATGGAAGCGGGCCGTGTTCCTTTTAAAGGAACGCAGCAGATTTTTCCTGGCAAGTTTGCGGCATTTGCCCTGAACGACAGCTACCTGAAAGGCTATCTCTTTTCCCTGAACGAGGACCCCAATGCTAATCAGCAGATAGAGTTGCCAACGCCGGACGGCAACTTCAGGACATTCGTAATATGGAAGTCGAACCTGATGCACCCTGAGCTGGGCGCAAAATACCCGGATATACGCACTTTTACAGCACATGCTATAGACGACCAGAGAGTAGTAGCCAAAATAGATTATACGCTGAAAGGTTTTCACGCAATGGTATATAATGGGAGCAATACCTATTTTATAGATCCATATAGTAATGTTAATGATGGATTCTACCTTTGTTATTATAAGCGTGATTTCTCGAAGCCGCTGCATCAACGTATGCAGTGCGAGTTTAAAGACGAAGAAGAAACAGTACCTGCGGCGGGGGAATTAACAAACCTGGCTGAAGTAAGCCAGCCTGATGCAACAGAGCCCACCCTGAACATGAGGGTAATACACGGTACCTACAGCCGTAAATATCGCCTGGCATTAGCCTGTACTTATGAATACTCAGTAGCAGTAGACGGACCTGTGCCTACAAAGCCGGGTGTTTTGAGTGCGATGGTGACATCAGTAAACAGGGTGACTGGTGTGTATGAACTGGAACTGTCTATAATACTGGAACTGGTGCCCAATACTGATACTCTTATATACCTGACAAGCGCCGATCCGTATACCAACAACAATGGCGGCACTATGCTGGGACAAAACCAGACTACAGTAACAGCACGCATAGGCAGCGGCAATTACGACATAGGACACGTATTTAGTACGGGTGGTGGTGGTATTGCGTCTCTTGGTTCGATCTGTACGACTAACGATAAGGCGGAAGGTGTGACCGGAAGCTCAAATCCTGTGGGTGATGCTTTTGATATAGATTATGTAGCGCACGAGATGGGGCACCAGTTTGGAGGGCAACATACATTCAACAGCCCTTCAGGAAGTTGCAGCGGCAACGGCTCTTCCATGAATGCTTATGAGCCGGGTAGCGGTACTACCATTATGGCCTATGCAGGCATATGTGGCGCCGATAACATTCAGCAACATAGTGATGCTTATTTCCATGCCAATTCACTGCAGAGAATATATACAGAAATTACCAACTCCAGCAACGAAAACTGTCCTGTAAAAACATTGACCGGAAATGCTGCTCCCGGGATTGCTCCTTTTACACAGACATTCTACATCCCTTTCCAGACACCGTTTGAATTAACCGCAAATCCGGCTTACGATTCAGCTGCAGTAGATACGCAGATGTTGTATTGCTGGGAGCAATATGACCGTGGGGCCTACAGTACATGGTCCAGTGCATCGGCAACGGGGCCTATTTTCCGTTCGTTCGCACCTACAGAAGATCGTACACGGGTATTTCCTGCTATCAGCAAAGTCGTAGCTAACGTATCTAATTACCTGGGCGAAAAGCTGCCTACGGTTGCCCGTTCACTAAGATTTAAGCTGGCTGTAAGAAGTATTCGTCAGGGCCTTGGAGCTACTAATTATTCAGATGATTCAATTAGACTGAATGTAATCAACACAGGCACACCATTCGCTGTAACCGCTCCAAATACAGCGGTTACCTGGGGAGGAGGTAGCACACAAACGGTAACATGGGATGTCTCTCAAACAACGGCAACTCCTATCAGTTGCTCACTTGTAAATATATACCTGTCAGTAGATGGTGGCTATACATATCCATATGTGGTAGTTTACGGTGTACCCAATAGCGGTTCTGCTTCTGTCACAGTTCCGAATGTACCGACTACCAGTACGGCGCGTATTAAGGTAAAGGGCGCGAACAATGTCTTCTTCGATATCAGTAATGTGAATTTCACAATCAACTATAATTCAAGTCTGCCACCTGCACAAACTACAGGTGTGCAGCAAACTGCAAAGGCTGTGAATGATTTAGTAAATATATTCCCGGTACCAGCTAACGATGTGCTGAACATTACTAAAGAAACAGAGGGTATACTGAATGTGTCTGCGTACAATACAATTGGCCAGGCTGTGTGGACAGGATCTTTCCGGAAAGAGACCAAAATAGATGTGAAGAGCTGGGCTAAGGGTATTTACTACCTGCTTTTCACTTCAGAATCAGGTGAGCGTTTCAGCAAGCCTGTTGTGATACAGTAATAGATATTTCCACGACAATAAAGGACGGAACAAATGTTCCGCCCTTTATTGTGCCAGTTCTTCTTTCAAATATCTTCCCGTATGGCTCGCTTTTATTTCAGCAATAGTTTCCGGTGAGCCTGCACCCACTAGAGTTCCGCCGCCGCCGCCGCCCTCCGGTCCCATATCTATTACATAGTCGGCTACTTTTATTACGTCAAGGTTGTGTTCTATCACCAATACAGTATTGCCCCTGTCTACCAGCCGGTTTAGAACCGCAAGCAGATGCTTGATATCTTCAAAATGCAAGCCTGTAGTAGGCTCATCCAGTATGTAGATAGTTTGTCCTGTATCTCGTTTAGAAAGTTCAGTTGCCAGTTTCACGCGTTGGGCTTCACCGCCACTAAGAGTAACTGCGCTCTGGCCGAGCGTAACATATCCAAGGCCAACATCCTGCAGGGTTTTTATTTTCCTGTGCAGGTAGGGTACGTTGATAAAGAACTCTACAGCTTCATCCACCGTCATGTGCAGCACATCCGAAATTGACTTTCCTTTATAGCGTATTTCCAGGGTCTCGCGATTGTAACGTTTACCATTGCATTTCTCACAGTCAACATATACGTCCGGTAAAAAATTCATTTCTATCACACGCTGGCCGCCACCCTGGCAGTCTTCACAGCGGCCGCTCTTTACATTGAATGAAAAGCGACCCGCATTGTAGCCGCGTATTTTGGCTTCAGGTACCTGTGAGTAAAGTGTCCGTATCTCGTTGAAGAAACCGCAATAGGTAGCAGGGTTACTGCGCGGTGTGCGGCCTATAGGGCTTTGATCAATTTCAATTACTTTATCAATGTGTTCTATGCCCGTCACCTTCTTATAAGGCATAGGCGTTTGCTTAAAGTTGTGATAGCACTGCTTTCCCAGGATAGGATAAAGTGTTTCGTTGATCAATGTACTTTTCCCGCTTCCCGACACACCGCTCACGCAAACGAAGTTGCCGAGAGGAATTTCAATCGATACGTTTTTCAGGTTGTTACCCGTAGCGCCTGTCAGCGCTATCTTTTTTCCGTTGCCTTCGCGACGTTCCTTTGGCACTTCTATCTTCAGTTCGTGGTTCAGGTAGGCAGCTGTGGTATTGTGTCCTTTTATCACATCTTTCGGAGCGCCCTGGCTTACGATGCGGCCACCGTGTATGCCTGCGGCAGGACCAATATCTATCAAGTGGTCGGCAGCCAGCATAATGTCTTTGTCGTGTTCCACAACCAGAACAGAATTGCCGCCGTCGCGAAGATTTTTTAATGCACCTATCAGTTTGTGGTTGTCACGCTGATGCAAACCGATACTTGGTTCATCAAGAATGTAGGTAATGCCTGTAAGCTGTGAGCCTATCTGTGTAGCGAGCCTGATGCGCTGTGATTCGCCTCCGCTTAATGTGCGTGTGGGCCTGTCCAGTG
>DASPNB010000016.1:0-3015 GCA_035626755.1 Flavipsychrobacter sp. | reverse complement strand
GAACCTGGTGGATTATGGATTCAGGCTGCCATCGGCGCTGGATAACAGGCCGCTGAATTTTCATGAATTTGAGAAGATGCTGAACCAGGTGATATTCGTGAGTGCAACGCCGGGTAAGTATGAACTGGAGCAAAGTGGCGGCGTAGTGGTGGAGCAGATAGTAAGGCCCACGGGACTTTTAGACCCGCCGATAGAAATAAGACCAAGCACCAACCAGATAGATGATCTGCTGGATGAAATAGACAGGAGAGTAACCAAGGGCGATCGTGTACTGGTGACGACACTCACCAAGCGCATGGCCGAAGAAATGGATAAATACCTGAAGCGGATAGATGTGAAGAGCCGGTACATACACTCCGAAGTAGATACGCTGGAGCGTGTAGAGATACTTCGTGACCTGAGGCTGGGGGTGATAGATGTGCTTGTGGGTGTAAACCTGCTGCGTGAGGGGCTGGATCTGCCGGAAGTATCGCTGATGGCGATACTGGATGCGGATAAAGAAGGCTTCCTGAGGGATGAGCGGAGCCTGACGCAGATGGCGGGACGTGCGGCCCGTAACGTAGATGGCCTTGTAATATTCTACGCTGATAAGATAACGGAAAGCATGCAGCGCACGATGGATGAAACACAGAGGCGCAGGGAAAAACAAGTGCAATACAATATGCAGCATGGCATCACTCCGCAAACCGTTCGCAAGAGCAAGGAGCAGATAATGAAACAGACATCGGTGCTGGATATTAAGGGCTACAACCAGAATGACCCCTATGCTGTGACCGAGACACTCACCGCTGCTGCTGAAGACAATGTGAGCTACGAGAACATAGCCCAACTGGATAAACTACTGGCGCAAACCAAGAAAGCCATGGAAAAAGCAGCCAAAGAGCTAGACTTTATGGAGGCGGCGAGGCTGAGGGATAAGCTGTTCATGTTGCAGAAAGAAAAAGAGGCGATGAAGTAGAATTTGGAGATCAGACGGTGCTTATTTTTAATGCGAATTAACCCGTGGCTAAATAAAAGGCAGGATAGGAGGATTTCACAGCCAAATATTTGGCCATATCACATATTTTTTATAATTTTCTACGTCCAAAGCGGGTGTCCGTATTGGGCCTTATTTGCCATATATGAAAGTGAAACTTTACTCTAAACTTTTTTTCGTTTTATTGCTTTGTTCGTTCCCGAATTTGTCGAAGGGGCAAATCAATATTACGACCGCTGATACCTCTATTTGTGAGGGCTATCAATTTCAGCTTCATGCAGACCTGAATGGCCGGACGCCGATACCTATCAATTTCCAGCAGAATAACGTTTTCTCGGGCGTTATTAACCTCGGATTTTCGTTCGTATTCTATGGAACGGCATATACACAATGTATTGTTTCTCCTAACGGGCAGATATCTTTCAATACAGGTAGTGCCAATATGCCCGCTGATAACGTAGTGGACCAGGCAGTGCCCGGAGAGACCAGCACGCTTAACTCGATAATGTGTCCCTGGGTCGGGCTGGATATTATGGCCGGCGGAACAATTGATTATGCGCAGATGGGTACTGCACCTAACAGGCGCTTTGTGCTTACATTCTGTTCGGTGCCTATGTTTACCTGCACTAACTATACAGTTTCATTCCAGGTGGTACTCTATGAGACAAGCAACCAGATAGACATGCACCTGATCAATAATCCGGGACCTGCTTGCGCTACATGGAACTTTGGCCGCTCTATACAGGGCGTGCAGGACGCAGCGGGTATTAATGCTACCACGGTTCCGGGCCGTAACTGGCCATTTGCCTGGTTTGGCACTGAGGACAGCCACAGGTTTAGTCCGGCGGGTCCTAACAGCTATACTGTAGCCGCGATACCACATACACATATACCAGACCAGACATCTACCATTCGTTGGTTTGCGGGTGGATTCCAGATAGGGACGGGTGCCAACTATCAATACACTTATACGACATCCCAGCAGATAGTGGCGATGGTGTATAATTGTCCTGATACTCTTTCTGACACGGTAGATGTGACCGTGAACCAGATATACAACATCATCAGCATAGATTCTACCAATCCATCGCAGTGTGAAGCTCCGGACGGAACGATAACGCTGTTTGGTTTCTTTCCCAACCTGACCTACGATATCTATTATACAGATGTGCTGGGCAACCCCCAGACGCTGACAGACGTTGCCGATAATGCAGGAGGACTGCTGATAACAGGACTAGTGGCAGGTAACTATACGAACTTCTACGTGGTATCGCAGGAAGGATGTACCAGCAATGTGTATACACCGATACCACTGTATGATGATGCAGTGTTTATAGATACGGCGGTGGCGGTATTCCCGATACTGTGTAATGCAAATGACGGAAGTATCACTCTGCAAGGGCTGGTGCCGGGAGTGACTTATACGGTGAATTACCTGTACAACTCTACACCGTTTACGGTAGTACTGGTAGCAGATGCGAATGGTGATGTGAACATACCTAACCTTGCATCGGGTACTTATACGAATATAACTGCATCAACAACGAATTGTACGTCGAACGCGATGGGGCCGCTAACGTTGATAGATCCCATACCTGTAATAGATGATGTGATACCGAGTCCGCCGAGCTTATGCCGCGGCAGTGATGGTTACCTGACTATAACGGGAATGTTCCCGGATTCGAACTATGTGGTGCGATACCTGTTTGAAGGGATTGTTTACACAGTGCCGCTGGTAGCCAACAGTGCCGGGGAAGTGATAGTGCCGGGACTGAGCGCTGGGTTGTATGATGATATAACAGTGCAATTGCTGAGTTGCCAGTCGAACCAGGCAGGCCCGGTTACGATAGTGAACCCTGCGATAACTGCGGATTTCACGTTTGCGTTGCTGCCGGGTTGCACAGAAGATACAGTGATGTTTACGGATATTTCACAAGGGTCGGCTTATCCTTTTGAGTATGTATGGAAATTTGGCGATGGTACTACAGATACTGCGCAACACCCGATGCATATCTATGATGAGCAGGCAACTTATCCTG
>DASPNB010000015.1:0-2337 GCA_035626755.1 Flavipsychrobacter sp. | reverse complement strand
GACGATGTTGTAACCTGCCAGGAATTTATCCCTGTTATCATCGGTGTATTTAATGCTTTCACCATTTGCGATGTTGAGATAGTATGGCTTTAACATACCCAGGGAAAGACCACCATTGTATACCCAGTGAACTGAAACAGTACCCGGATCAGGCTTACCTGCGATCATCCTGCGATTACCGTAGCCCAACTTGAATGTGTAAAAATTATTGACCTTACCAAAGATGTAACTGTTAGACGATTCAGGGCCGCCACCACCAGAGCTGGTACGTTTTTCTTTAGGGTGCTTCTTTTCGGAAAATTCCACCGAAGCAAAACGCAGATTGTAAAAGAAATCACTTTCCCTTTCTTCGCTCTTCACTGTTCCCCTTTCTACAAATGCACTCCAGCCATCTGTATTGAGGCGCACACCACCACTTAATTCTTTAGCTATGGGCTTCGGTCTTTTTACCTTAGGCTTCTGCGCAGGGGTAATAATTTTTTTCTTTGCCGTATCTGCAATCCGGGCGCGCACCACCGATGTCTGCGCGTGAGAATAATTGCATAGTAACAGCAAAGTGAGGAGAACCCCCGAAGCCTTATAGATACACCCCTTCATTTCTATATTCAAATTACGAATTTATCGTGAAAAAAGCCAATTGATAGTAAATTTAACACAAATTACGTACCATGTTATCGAAGGTCCTTTACCTGGGAGAATTACGGACAGCCGCTACCCACCTGCGTTCCGGCACTATTATAGAAACTGATGCCCCGATAGATAACGAGGGCCGCGGGGAGCGCTTTTCGCCTTCTGACCTGGTTGCCACCTCGTTAGCGTCTTGCATGCTGACTGTCATGGGAATAGCGGCCAGAACCCATGACATTAATATTACAGGAACGGAGTGTGATGTGGAAAAAATAATGGTTGCCGACCCGAGGCGAATAGGCGAGATAAAGATAGGCATGCGGTTCTCCGCCGATCATAGCTATACCGACAAAGAAAAGCAGATACTGGAGCATGCGGCTATGAGCTGCCCGGTAATACACAGCCTGCATCCTGACATTAAAAAGACAATATCATTCCTCTGGCCCTGAACGAATCAGGCTTAGGCCAACGGCACAATTGAGACAATTCTTCTTTGCGCAGTAATTGTTATGCAATTGGATGAGTGATTGCGACTGTGCTGCGTTGATGGCCTGCCAACCGCAGCGTTGCCATTCGTCCATAATACTGTTTTTTTCGGCCGGTATCGCCTCCAGCAGTTGGAGGGCTTTTTCCTGCTGGGATTCGGAGCGGTGCCGCTGAGCGAAAAGGAACTGGATAGGTGCTATTGTGTTGATAATGATATTGTGCACCGACGACCGGCCCATGTGCTTTGGTGCATAAGGCGACGGCTCATCAAAGCGGAAGTGGGTATCCCAATATTCGCTTGCTATTACATCTATGAGCGGGGATATTTCCTTCACAGTGTAAACCTCAATTATCTGGGAGAAAAGGTGTAAGGATTTGTGTATCAAGGCAGCAAACTGCGCCAGCCTGACTGTGGGGAAATTAGCCGGGCGCATGCGAAGGAACTTCCAGAGGTGGGTGAGTATAGGCTGCAGTTTGTACTTTTTGCGCAGGTAAGCGTACTCTTCTTTCAGTTTGTTTGGGTACGGATCTTCAAAGTCTTGGTCGAGCATGCCTGCCTGGCCAAAGATAAGAGCCTCTATTTGCACGAGGTTCTCCCTATGCTTAGCCATGATGTTCATATCCAGCGACTGTGCCAGCATGAGGAAAGGTGTGGCATTCACTTTAAAACCAAAGTTTGCGGCCATGCGCCAATAGAGCAGGTTGCGCCAATCGTCCACATTCTTCTTTTGCAGTACCTGCCATTCATTTAATTTTTGTTCCCAGCGCTCAGCAAGCAGGCGGCTGAGCCAGCTTTCTTTGGTGATATCCTTTACGCTGTCCAGCAGACCGCTACAAGGAATTGGCTTTGATGTATGTACCAAGCCTGCGTAATTAGCCTTGATGCGCAAGGGAATATGCTTTTTTAGTTCCAGAACGGGAATATTGTTGAAAGCCTCTACGTCATTGTTATATACGACATGCAGCACGAGATTTTTATAGGCATCATCGTGCTGATGGCCGTGCTTTAACCAGTCGCTGCTGTTGACATGCAGTTCTACATGGCCGGCGAGAATGGTGTCGCCAATCTTTATTCTTGCATCCTGGAAATCGGGACCGGCATGGGTATTCTTTTGCCCCGGCTGAATGATAGTTATCGCCTCTCCTTCAGCTGTTTTCAGTCCGGTAGCATTGTACAGGCTGTATTGCCAGATAAATTGTAGTAGTGCCTCGTTCATGGATATA
>DASPNB010000014.1:0-2408 GCA_035626755.1 Flavipsychrobacter sp. | reverse complement strand
CGTTACCCGGCATTTACTGTGGGACATCCATAGAATATTGATACTGACATGATGAAATTACATAATGGGAAGACCGGGATAGAATCTCCTAGATCATGGATTCAATCTCCTGTCTCCTGTATTCCGAATTCCGACTCCTTCTCCCCTATTCTTCCCTTACTTTTGCGGCACAAAATATTTTCTTACACATAAATCATTCATGAATGAGAATTACTGTTGTAGGCGCTGGTGCCGTAGGTGCAACCACTGCCGATAATATTGCCCGCAAAGAACTGTGTGAAGAGCTGGTGCTGTTGGATATAAAAGAAGGTCTGGCTGAAGGCAAAGCCATGGATATGATGCAGACTGCTCAACTGCTTGGTTTTGATACCAAGGTGGTAGGCAGCACAAACGACTATGCAAAGACCAAAGGATCGGATGTAGTCGTCATAACTTCAGGATTGCCTCGAAAACCGGGAATGACCCGCGAGGAACTGATTGGCACGAACGCTAACATTGTAAAAGGTGTAACGCAAAATATTTTACAGCACTCTCCTGATGCCATCATCATCGTGGTTAGTAACCCCATGGATACAATGACCTACCTGACCATGACGACCAGTGGCATGGCCCAGAATAAAGTCATAGGCATGGGTGGCATACTGGATAGCTCCCGCTTTAAGTTCTATTTAAGCCAGGCTTTGGGCTGCTCTCCAAACGACCTGAATGCCACTGTAATTGGCGGTCACGGCGATACGACCATGATCCCTCTCATCCGTTATGCTACCTGGAACTCGGCTCCTGTAACCCAGTTCTTATCGGAAGAGCAACAGAAGCAAATAGTTGCCGATACGATGGTAGGCGGTGCTACTTTAACCAAATTGATTGGTACATCGGCCTGGTATGCTCCCGGTGCAGCTAGCGCAGCACTGGTTGAAAGCATCGTAAGAGACGAAAAGAGACTGTTCCCTTGTTGTGTAGCCCTGAATGGCGAATACGGGCAGAACGATATTTGTTTAGGCGTTCCCGTAGTAATTGGCAAGAATGGATGGGAAAAGATCGTAGACTATAAACTGAACGAAGAAGAACAAGGTCTTTTCAACAAAAGTGCTGATGCTGTAAGAAATATGAATGATGTATTAAAAACACTATAAGCTGTGTTTCAATAAGATATAAAGCGGAAGGATAGCCATCCGCTTTTTTTATAGGTACAAATGAAGATCAGCCTGTTGCTCCTGTTTTATATGTCATTGCTATACATAACTTATTGTCCTTCTGTTGCATTTAATCCAACTCATCCTAGCCGCTCCTTGAGGGAGATCATCTTATCTATTAAGGAAAGAAATGTTTGTTAAAAAGCTTTAACAAACATTATATTAGAATATTAATTCACCTTAATCGATTTACACACATGAGAAAACTTTTCAGAACCGTTTTGCTAGCCAGCACCATGGCTTTAGTATTTTCAGCTTGTAAGAAAGAAGTTAAGGAAACAGATGCACCCCAGGAGGAGGTTTCGGAAAGCGTGAAAGCGCAAATCAAGACCTTAGGTTTTGATAATCGCGATGTTCAGAAGATAGACGAAGGCTACCTTGTAGAGGGAGACATTGTTCTAACTTCTGAAAACCTTGCCAGTGTGCCTACTACACCAGAACTAATTATCGGTAACGAAGAACATTACCGAACCAACAACCTGGTCAATCCTGGTTCTTATCCAACTATCAGGGTAGCAATCAGCAGTTCTTCCTCCTCTCACACTGCTGTGTTTACCGCAGCCCTGGATGAAGCCATCAGGAGGTATAATGCAGAAGGACTAAGGGTTCGCTTTCAAAGAGTGACTTCCAGTCCACACATCACCATTAATGCTTATTATCAGGTAAGCAACACCCTGGGATCAGCTGGCTTCCCTACCAGCAGTGGAGCCCCTTACAGCAAGATCCAGATGAACACTTATTGGTACAATACCAGTACAAGTTCGACGAATGTTAATTATATTGCTACCATTATGGCCCATGAAATGGGCCATTGTATAGGATTCCGTCATACAGATTATATGAACCGTTCTTATAGCTGTGGTGGATCTGTTGTTAACGAAGGATCATCTGGCGTAGGTGCTGTACATATTCCCGGCACACCTACTGGTCCAAGTTCAAGGTCATGGATGCTGGCCTGCAGTGATGGCTCTAACAGACCGTTCACCAGCGCAGACAGAACTGCTTTAAACTATGTTTATTAAACGTTGAAAGTTGCACATGAGATGACGCCCCGCTTCTGTGGGGCGTCTTTTATTTAGCGATGAGAAAGCATTGCCTTTTTAGCTTACCTGTAAAATCGAATGGCGTAGTGGCTTTGGTAATGTCCCTGATAGCTGACGAATGGATATTGCTGGCGTCCAGTTTGAACCTTGTATAGTTGGTACTGAAATACAA
>DASPNB010000013.1:0-3871 GCA_035626755.1 Flavipsychrobacter sp. | reverse complement strand
GCCCGAAGAAGGCTGCTATACGTCGCCATGGTTTGCGGGCCCTGGAGGGGTCTATACTTTCGTGTACTTCACTCAGCGACCGGTCATCGTTCTTTAAACCCATATTGACCTAAATCTATTTTTAGACAAACCTAAAAATATTATTCCAATTCTTTGCTCCTAACAGATGTTAAATATAATTAACAATACTTCTCCGAAAAAATTAGTTGAAATACTAAATACTTAGTAGATTTACTAAAAGATTAGTAGAAGAGATGAAAACGTTCAAAGCATTAACGAAGGCAGAAGAAGAAATAATGCAGGTGCTATGGCAGCTGGAGCACGCTTTTATAAAGGATATAGTAGATGAAATGCCCGAGCCAAAGCCCCACTATAACACAGTAAGTACAGTAATAAAGATACTGGAAGATAAAGGCTTTGCTGCACACGAATCGTTCGGCAAATCTAACAGGTACCATGCCCTGGTGAAAAAAGAAGATTACACCAAAAAGAGCATGAAGCAATTTGTGAAGGGATACTTCGAGGGATCTTTCAGCAATATGCTCTCCTTCTTTGCCAAAGAAAAAGACATCAGCATTGAAGAACTGGAATCGATACTCAAACAATTAAAAGATAATAAAGCAAAATAAGCGTTATGATATACTTCATCCAGGCCACCATCTACGCTGCACTGTTATATATAGTGTACCTGCTCTTTATGAAGAACAGGACTTCTCATCTCTGGAGCCGTGCCTACCTGCTTTTGAACATGGCGCTGCCTTTCGTGCTGCCCTTTATATCAATAGCAGCATTTCAGAATCAAAACACGGCTATAACCACAGTAATGCTGCCCGTAGTAAACATTGGCACTGAAGTAACTGCTACGGCTGAAAAAACAGAC
This sequence comes from Flavipsychrobacter sp., assembly GCA_035626755.1. Taxonomy (GTDB): domain Bacteria; phylum Bacteroidota; class Bacteroidia; order Chitinophagales; family Chitinophagaceae; genus MKUN01. The sequence goes on along the minus strand of DASPNB010000013.1, from coordinate 2,991 downwards.
CTGCTACCTATAATACATATAGCAATCAGTTTTGCGATGTTCGGCTATCTCGTGGCACAGGCTGTACAGCTGATGCTCTTTATTAGAAGGAATAAAGCAGAGAAGGTAGGCAATATAAAACTACTCCGCGGTACAGGCATGGGACCGGGTTCCTGGTTCAACTATGTTTTTATCCCTGACGAAAATGCAGATGATGCAGTAATGAAACACGAAATGGCCCACGTTCAATATGGCCATAGCTACGATATAGTGCTGTCGCGGCTGGGTTTGTGCTTCGCCTGGCCCAATGCAATGTTCTGGCTGATACTGAACGAACTGAAGACCGTCCATGAATTTGAAGCAGATGCCGCAGCCGGCAAGGATAGCACCGACTATGGCCAAAGCCTGCTGAACGAGTTATTCCATACCAAACACTTTGCCTTATCTCATACATTTTTTCATCACCCGATAAAACGCAGAATCATGATGTTACAAAAGAACAGCAGCACAGGAAAATTTAAGGTTGTGACACTCGCCCTCCTGATGCTCACAGGTATACTCTATGCACGATCTTCCGGCGATGGTAATGACAACGGTAGTCGCTCAGCACAGGCAGATGCAAACGGTGTCTACAACCAGGCAGACAAAATGCCGGAATGGACTGGCTCTAATTTCCTGGCCTTTCACATGCCCACAATCTTAAAATATCCACAAGCTGCCAAGGAGAAAAAAATAGAGGGAAAGGTAGTGGTAAAGTTCTATATCGATGAGAACGGCAAACTACAGGATCCGCAAGTGGTCTCGTCCCCCGACCAGCTTCTTTCCGATGCTGCTCTAAGCGCGGTGAAGCAACTTTCAACTTGGAAAGCAGGCGAACAGGATGGAAAGAAAGTGAAGGTATATTATACGCTTCCAATCAACTTTATCATGGCATTTCCTGAAAGCACTCCGGATAACCCCGGCCCTTACGATCACATACTCGGAAAAAATCTTGTAAAATATCCCGACTGGAAAACTTATCCGGTATATGTAGCCGCCGAACCACGGGAAGGTTGCTAATTTAAAAACCGACTACTATGATATACTTCATCCAGACAACTATATATGCGGCACTGCTGCACCTGGTTTACCTGCTCTTTATGAAAAACAGGAGCTCGCATGCCTGGAGCCGGGCTTACCTGCTAATAAATATGGTACTGCCCTTTGCACTGCCGTTCGTAAAAATAGACGGCTTGCAAAGCTCGGGTACTGCTGTAACCAATATCATGCTACCTGTGCTCACAGTCGGCTCTGATATTTCGGCCAAAGCCGGAAGTATAGGCATACTGCGGATGGCTTACGGCGCTGTCTGTTTTACACTGCTCGGCTATTTGCTGGCACAGGTGATACAATTGATCCTTTTTGTAAGAAGACATGAAGCTGAGCGACGCGGCAGCGTACAGCTCGTGAGAGGTACGGGTATGGCCCCGGGTTCCTGGTTCAGCTATGTATTCATTCCCGGCAACGAAGTAAACAACGCAATACTGGAACATGAAGCAGCACACGTGTACTACAGGCACAGCTACGATATTGTGCTGTCGAGATTGCTACTTTGTTTTGTCTGGCCCAACCGGATGCTTTTGGTTGATACTAAAGGAACTGAAAACCGTGCATGAATTCCAGGCCGATGCTGTGGCTGTCAATGACAGGGAGGACTATAGCAGGAGCCTGCTGAACGGACTATTCCATACCAGGCATTTTGCCTTATCGCATACATATCTTCATCACCCGGTAAAAAGAAGGATCATTATGTTACAAAACAAAAACCGCACAGGAAAGCTCAAAGTAGTGGCAACCTCTGCCTTCCTCGTTGGAGCAATGCTATTTATACAATGTGCAAAAGAGTCGGCACCAGTCAAAAGTGTCAGTACGGTAGTTCCGGAACGGGATGCCAATGGTGTATATACAATCGCAGACAAGATGCCGGAGTTTAACGGTGACCTGATGCAATACCTGGGCGGCAATATTAAGTACCCTAAGGAAGCGCAGGACAAAAAAATAGAAGGCCGCGTGGTCATTAAATTCGTGGTAGACGAGCAGGGGAAAGTGACCAATGCGCAGGTAGTGAGGTCCGTTGATCCACTGCTGGACAATGCCGCCCTGTTGGTCGTGAATAATATGCCCACCTGGAGGCCTGGCGAGAAAGCCGGTAAAACAGTAAAAGTTTATTATACCATTCCCATAAGCTTTAAGCTGGGAAAGGACAACACTTCGGACAAAGGATAATGCTCATTTAGTATATTTTTAATCCCGTGTGTTAGCCGCACGGGATTTATTTTTTCGCTTAGGCATTCCCTTTTGTACATTTGCAACCGTTATGGCAAAGGAAATAGTAGTGAGCGGCATTCGCTCTACAGGATACTTACACTTGGGCAATTATTTCGGCGCTATGCGCAACTACGTGAAAATGCAGGAAGATTATAACTGCTATTTCTTCGTGGCCGATTATCATTCGCTCACTACCCACCCCGACCCCAAAGATCTAAGGGCGAACGTATTTAGGGTGGTAGCCGAAAACGTGGCCTGCGGCCTGGATCCGGAGAAAGTAGCTCTCTACGCACAGAGCGACCTGCCGGAGATTCCTGAACTCTATCTGATGCTGAACATGATGGCCTATAAAGGCGAGCTGGAAAAAGTACCGACTTTTAAAGACAAGGTTCGCCAGCAACCCGAGAACGTAAATGCCGGCCTCCTCACCTACCCTGTACTGATGGCAGCAGATATACTGATCCACCGTGCTGTAAAGGTGCCCGTAGGCAAAGACCAGGAGCAACACCTGGAAATGGCCCGCAACTTTGCGCATCGCTACAATACCCGCTACGGCGATCTCTTCCCGGAACCCATGCCTTTCAATTTTGGCAGCGAACTGGTAAAGGTTCCCAGCCTCGACGGCGTAGGAAAAATGAGTAAAAGCGAAAATGTCAATGCAACGCTCTACCTGGCTGATGATGACGATACTATACGTAAAAAGAT
>DASPNB010000012.1:0-2502 GCA_035626755.1 Flavipsychrobacter sp. | reverse complement strand
AAGGAACCCCACATTACAAAAAATAGCCCCCCGAACCGGGAGGCTATCCAAATATTGTAAAGGCAGTACTTATTGAGCTATCACCACCGTAGTATCACGAACCATTGTGTAGCGGCCCATGTCACCGAAATCAGCTGTTATAGTATTTCCGAACGTCGGCACACCCAGTGAATCTGTAGCGCTGTTGTTGATCGTATAAGTAACCACACCTTCAGTAGATACCGAGTGCTGGTCTTCAATATTGATGAAGATCATACCCTCGCTAAGGCCTTGGGGAGTACCAAGGTAAGGTGTGCGGAACACGAACTTAGAGCTTTCTATATTACCCGTGCTGTCATTCTTGGAATAATAAACGCAAGAGAAATCCTTCTTAAAAGTAAACTTGCGGTACTTGAAGTTATCAGGAAGGTTTGCCCATTCTGTATGGTTACCTCCGGGGAAAGCATAGCCGTCCACCGCTACCCAATGCGTTTCAGTAGCGGCACCGCCATCCAGGAACACGAGACGCGCATAATCATTTACCGACTGCAGCGGGTTCTTGTTGTTCTGGTGTGTAGGCACAAAGCTGGTTACGAATTCATCGTAGAACCCTTGCCTGTTTTGCCAGTTAGTATAAGTATAGTCGTTGCTATACCAGTCAACATAATACTTAGCTCCCGCCTGGAAATCAGACGATGGAACTACATAGGTCCCGCCGTTGGCCACCGCGATACCGCTTTGGTAAATATTTGTGTTGTGGTTGTAATCGTTCAGCGACTGGTAAATATCTACACGGATGTCCTTGTTGGTATTATTGGTGTAGGTATAGTCGTACTGTTGTACGCTTTTCTTTTCTGGTGTACACGCAGCGCCGAATACGGAAAAGCCCGCTGCTAATAGTAATAGCCTGGTTAAGTTCATGTTTTTGGTTTTTGACCCTTCAAAGATAAGTACCAATAATATAAACTCTGCCTCTTTTGGCCTGCCTAACATGCCATTAACAAAAATATGACAAATGAAGAACCCTCGAACCTCATCGAAAAAATTAAATTTATTTATATTGGTCTAACATACGCTTCCAAAATAACGTCCTTACTCTCAAACGTCCTCTTATGCTCAAAACTATTTCGCTTATCGCCCTGTTCTTTGCCGCTACACATACCCTTTCCGCTCAGGAGCTTACCTGGGTAAAACATATGGGTGGAATATACGACGATGTCGATTACGCCGTCGCAGTCAGCAATACGGGAAGTGTTTATTCTACAGGGATGTTTTATGGAAATGTTGATTTAGATCCTGGTCCGGGTGTTTATTTGCTGAATATAGGAGGAACGTTCATTCAGAAACTGGATGCTGATGGTAGTTTTAACTGGGCTCGGCAAATCAATGCAGAGGGGTATGCTATTGCAATCGACGCGGGACAAAATATTTATATTACCGGGAAGTATGCCGGCACCGTTGACTTTGATCCCGGCCCCGGCGTCCATAATCTCTCATCCCTGGATGCAGGGTTTGATATTTTTGTTTTGAAACTGGATAGTGCTGCCAATTTTATTTGGGTAAGAGGCTTCGAAGGAACTGACTATAGCTTTTGGGACATGGGTACATATGTGACGCCCGATAATTTGGGCTCTGTCTACGTATGTGGCGGCTTTAAAGATACAGTCGATTTCGATCCAGGTTTGGGGATTCATAGCGAGGTGTCAGGGCCTTCTATGTCAACCTTTTTACTGAAGCTTGATACCGGAGGAAACTTTACTTCGGTAAAACAATTTCCCTCAAATTATTTACCATGGACCAGGATTCAAATGGCCTTTGGTAATATTGGTGAGATGTACTTATCTGGCGTAAACAATACCAACACTTACAAACTCGATAGCCTGTCAAACATAATATGGACTAAGTCATTGAGCGGAGGGGTTTATGGTATGGTGAAGAACATTGACGGCAGCACATATTTTACAGGAGCGTTTCAAGGGGCCTTTGATTTTGATCCCTCCTCTGCAGTTTATTATTTATCGTCAACCGGAACGGAGGCAGACATTTTTGTTGTCAAGCTCGATTCACAGGACAATTTTGAATGGGCAAAGAAAGTAGGCGGTGGCGGTTATGATTGTGGAATCAACGTAAATACCGACGCTAATGGTGATGTCTACGTCACCGGAAATTTCAAGAGTACAGTCGACTTCGATCCGGGACCGGACAGCTATATTATGACATCATTTGGTGAGGAAGATATGTTTGTGCTAAAACTTAACAAACAGGGCGGGTTCATGTCAGCTAAGCAATTTGGAAGTCCCAGGCGCGAATATACCAGCAATGCAACGATAAATAGCAATGGTGAACTATTTGTTGTGGGCTACTTTGAAGATACCTGCGACTTCGATCCGGGAGGGCAGGTTTACGACATTGCATCAAATGGGGATAATGATGCTTTTGTTCTTAAACTATCTTCTACATTGGAATTGAAAACATTGGGCACTCAGTGCGGGCCATTAACGATTTTCCCTAATCCCACTCACC
>DASPNB010000011.1:0-3044 GCA_035626755.1 Flavipsychrobacter sp. | reverse complement strand
AATCACTTCATGGGCAGGGGAGGGATATACCAGCAGGTTCTTCTTGCCGGACCTTATCTCAGGAAGGCCAGTAGTTTGAGAGAGAGCAGCGGTATACATATCCTGCCCGCCACCACACCCGAGGGTTATATATCCAAAAGCAGCATCGCAACCGGAGCTAGAAAAATAGCCTGTACTAAAGACGCTGGCATTATTGCCTAATGCGATGCTATAGGCTCCATCAGAACCGGAACCACCAGCTACGGCAGTCCAAAGTACCTCGCCGCCATTATCCAGTTTGGCTACTAACACCTCATCGTTCATGTTGTTGAAGACAGTATCTGAGTTGTAAACTGCCAGTCCACGCTGGTAGCCTGCCACGAACAGATTACCCCAAGTGTCGAGTGCAATTGACCGAAGAAATACGCGCCCATAATCTGCTATGTCTTTTACCCAAAGTAATGTCCCCGATGCATTATATTTTGCAACGTAGCCAGCAGCATTACTTAATATAGTTGTGCCGAAATTGATGCTTTGCGCATTGGAACAGTATCCAACGAGGTAGATATTACCATTTGCGTCTGTCCCCAAAGCACTGCCGTGAAGTTGCTCAGTATTCATCCCTTTGGCGCCTTTTGCCCAAATAATATTACCTGTGGTATCATTGTAATGCGCAATAAACATTTGAACATCAGGCAATGCCTGTATGCCAAAATACATAGTATAGCTGTTGGAGGTACCGGTAATCGTTGGTCCGTCAGCCATCACATTGATATCCGCTGCATAATCGGAGCCTGTACCTCCGGCGCGCTTTACCCATGTCACAGTTCCTGTGGTATCCAGTTTCATAGTAAAAACGTTGCGATTCCCTACACATTGCAGAGTAGTGACGTCAAAATCGACTACACCGCAGAAATTACCAGTAAGGTAGAGACGGTCGCTATTCACCGCAACCGATATCCCCTGGTCGTTATTGAGTCCTCCCCAGGTTTTTGCCCAAATTGTATTCCCTGCTGAGTCATATTTCATTAGTAAAATGTCGGAGCCTCCTTCAGCAGTATAACTTGTATTTCCAACAGAAATTGTTCCTGAGAACGAACCCGATATATACAGGTCGTTATTGCCATCTATTGCAATGCTAAATCCCTCGTCAAGGCCCGTCCCGCCTTCAGAACGTATCCACACGGTTTCGCCCTGCGCGTTAAATTTTGCGATAAAAATATCGCCATTCCCCTGGCTTTGATTAAATTCAGACCCTAAGGTAAAAGATGCTTCAAAGGTTCCTACTACATAAACATTGCCGTAATTGTCCGAGACAATATCGTAGCCGCGCTCTTGTTGTGGCCCACTCCCCGCAGCTGCCCATTCCCATTCCGAAGGCTGGGCTAACGAATACAGAGGCAAGAGTAGATAGATGATAATATTCCGTATAAGGTTTTTCATTTGTTGCAAAGTTGTCCCGGTGGCCATCTTATATAAAAATAGACGTATTTCAAGCAGCAAACAATAGTTAAAAAACGGAAAGTTGCTGTGTGGCCGGCTTCGCCCTGCGAAAAGGAGTTTGTTTAAATAAAAAAACCATCCACTGCGGAGCAGTGGATGGTGTAAATAAGATTGGATAATTTTTATCGGTCTTGCTGGGTGCGGTCGAAAGTTGCGGGACCTCTGTCAGGAGCAAATTCCACTGTAGGTGTTTCTGATTCTACTTCTTCGTGGAACTGCAGATTGATGCGTGACCTGTCGATGCCATGCTCGTAAAGATATTCCTGTACTGCTTGTCCGCGTCTTTCACCAAGCAGCCTTCTGTCGGTACCGCGCTCAGGTGATTTGTAAGAGGTCAGCAGTATATTACAAGGAGCGCTGAACCTGAGCTGATCAATTAAGGCGTCCAGTTGTCTCTTAGCAGCGGTTGTTAATTCTGCGCTCTTGCTGGGGAAGGTAACCAGACCTGTTGGGATATTCTCGCAATTATCTCCCGGAGGTACTGTAACCAGGCAGTCAGGACAAGGACATTTACCAATACCGTCGGCATCTGAAGGCTGACATTCTGTAGGAGTGATCAGCTGCTTATCGCGGAAGTCGGGCACTGCGTCACCATCTGTATCCATAGGACAACCGTGCAGATCAACGGCTACATTGGTAGGCGTACCAGGGCAAAGATCGAACTGGTCTGTAATGCCATCCAGGTCCTCGTCAGGCAAAATAGCTTCAGGGAACTGGGGATGAGTAGCCTTGTCGAACTGGCTGTAAGCGTAGATAAGAGGATTGATCCAATACAGCGGCTCAATAGAGTTCTTTGAGTTGCCGATGTTGAAGTTGAAGCCGAGATTAAGATAGTTGATAACATCCTTCTGTGCAGTAAGCACAGCAGAGCCATAAACCTGTTCTGACCAGCGCTGGCCATCTATGAGATCATCGTCTAAAGGAATAGTGAGGCGATCTTCTACAGAGAAGTTAACATGTTTGGTGATGCGTACCTGGAAGCCGCCACCAAAGCTTGGTGCAAACAACCATGTTTTAGCTATGCCGCCAAGGCCACGCTTACCGAATTCCATACGGCTTCTTCCTGCTTCTGATTCGGCAGCAGTCTCGTAAGACTTGTCCATGCCGTTCTGCAGGTTAGCGCGGATCTCTTTGCGGTTCTCATATATCTGCGGTTCCTCGCCGAGGATATCAGAGTAGTTGTATGCCTGGCCGCCCTTGAGCGCATTCACGTAAGTTTTGTAAGCAAGCGTACTGGCGCTTACGAAACCATATACCGACCATGCAGAGCGCGCCTTGTGAAAACGGATATTGTTAGCCGTAGCTACCAGGTCCAGGTTCAGTTGGTGCGATTCCATGCGGTAGTTGTAGTGAATACCATCGGAAGGAACATCTGCAGCATTGCCCGCTGCATTGTAGTGACCGTTCCAGGCGGGATTGTATTTGTAGTTGCGGGACTCCTGCCACTGTATACCCTTGCCTATACCGTAGTTGTACTGTATGCGCGAAGAGATAACATAGCCCCATGCCTTACGGATGTGGGCGTGTAGCGCGTAGCCGCCATCGCGCTGCCAGGCCATAAG
>DASPNB010000010.1:0-2238 GCA_035626755.1 Flavipsychrobacter sp. | reverse complement strand
ATGATGCGGAAGCCTGCCTCAACAGTCTCTGCATTGGCCGTACCACCTACGTCTAAGAAATTGGCAGGTTCGCCGCCGGCCAGTTTGATCATATCCATAGTGGCCATGGCCAGGCCTGCGCCGTTCACCATGCAGCCTACGTTTCCGTCCAGTTTCACATAGTTCAGGTTATATTCGCCGGCTTCTACTTCAGTGGGGTCTTCCTCGTTCTTATCGCGCATATCGGCCAGGTCGGCGTGACGCATCAGTGCGTTATCGTCCAGGCTCATTTTGCAATCCACCGCTATTATCTTATCGTCGGCCGATTTGAACAGGGGGTTGATCTCCAGCATAGCGCAATCCAAACCCACATAAGCATTGTACAGGTTGGTCACGAATTTTACCATGTTCTTGAACGCGGTACCGCTCAGCCCCAGGTTGAAAGCTATCTTCCTTGCCTGGAATGCCTGTAAGGGCATATTGGGCGCTACCCATTCTTTAAATATCTTTTCGGGCGTATTGTGTGCCACCTCCTCAATGTCCATGCCGCCCTCGGTGCTGTACATGATGACATTCTGCTTTTTGGTCCTGTCCAGCAGGGTAGACATATAGAATTCCTCGCGCTGGCTGGGGCCGTCGTAGTACATGTCCTGGGCTACCAGCAGTTTGCCCACTGTCTTGCCGGAGGGGCCGGTTTGGATAGTTACCAGGGTATTGCCCAGTATGTTTTTAGCTACTTTTTCTACGTCGTCGGCGCTCTTCACTACCTGCACGCCGTGTTGTTCGGGGGCTTCCTTCATGGTGCCCTTGCCGCGTCCGCCGGCGTGTATCTGCGCCTTTACTACGGCAAACTTGCTGCCGCTGTCGGTGGCTATCTGCTTATATGCATTTACAGCTTCCGATGCATTGCTCACGGCAATACCTTCCTGTACGGGAACGCTGTAACGTTTCAATAATTCTTTCGCTTGATATTCATGCAAATTCATGACTGCAAATATTTTTTAATAATACCGCGCGAAGATAATCGAAAATGGGGAGGTAAGCCAGTAAAATTCTATCTATGAATAATCAGAATAATGTGTTTTGCGTGCCGGACGATGGACTCTTACCCCTGCCTTTACCTTTACTCTTTCCTTTCTCGGTTTCATACAGCAACTCGGGCTCTTCCAAATCCGTGCCGCAATGCTTGTTCAACTGGCTTATCAGGTATTTTATCAGTTCAGGGCTATACAGTTCTTCGTGCTGGTGCATAAAGAAGTAGCAGGTTTTTAGGCCTTGTTCCATCCATTGTTTAATGCGCTGCACCCATTCGTCTATGCGGGTGTAGTCGGTGGGGTGGAGGCTGTTGCCTACAAAGCGGATGAAACATTCCGGCGTGGACAGGTGCATGTGTACGCAGTCGCGGCGACCGGCAGCATCGGTGATAATTGTGCCGCGTTTATGCTTTTTCAGGAAGTCGTATAGTTCGCGGTCGTAGCCTTCCGGGTTCTCATACCAGGCCGGGTGACGCATTTCTACGAACATATCCAGGTCCTTCGGGAACTTTTCTATAAACTCAAATAGCGTGTCTTTTTGCTTGGGTGACATTTGCGGGTGCGGCATCAGGAACAACGGACCAAGGTTCTCTTTGAATTCGGTAATAGCTTCCAGGAACTTGCCCGTCTCGAATTCTACGTTCTTCAACCGTTTCCTGTGCGTGATGATGTCCACGAACTTGGGGCAGAATAAAAATCCCTTTGGCACTTTTTCTTTCCATTTCCTGATATCGGTTGGGAAGGGCATGCGATAGAAGACGGCGTTGAACTCGATACAATTGAACATCTTCGCATACACTTCCAGGAAGTCTGCAGCCTTTGTGCCTTTTGGGTATATTTTACCAACCCAATCGGGCCTTCCCCATTTGGCGCAGCCGATATAAAATTTCGTTGGCGTTTTCCTGGGCTTTAAGACTTCAGCGTTCAATTCCGGGTCGGGTGGAAGGGAGAAGTCCGATTGTTCCAGTTCTTCAGGTGTAATTTTTCCGAATTCCATACTTAAAGTTAAAACAACAATGTCAATCTATGGTTGCTGTTCAAACTTATCCCTGCGTGTATTGGTTATTCTATAAGTTATGGTTGTTTTCAACGACAGAGGTATTTATTGCGTTCTTGCCGGGGTGTATATAGACCCTTGGCAGCCGGTGGAGCGCGCCATCATTACCCACGCCCATTCCGACCATGCCTATCCCGGTATGAAACAATATCTTGCCCACAGCGGTTC
>DASPNB010000009.1:0-3309 GCA_035626755.1 Flavipsychrobacter sp. | reverse complement strand
TCTGCGCGTGGAGGGTGAGTATAAGTACCACGCGCATCAACAGGTAATTCCGGAAATGGGTGTATTTAAGTGCCCTGTTCTTGAGCAGGAATTTGATGGCGAGGCTCAATGGTGAGATTTGATGCAAATTTAGTCCATCATTCGCTTCTATAATTAAGCATTATTCATATCTGAAAAAGATATGTAATACATGACTACAAGCATTAAATTTGCTTGCGGATGAATAGCCGGCTTATTTTTACCAGTGTATTGCAGGCCTTATCGGAGCTAAGGGTGAACAAGCTGCGCACGTTTCTTTCTTTGCTGGGTATTACAATAGGCATTTTCTGTATCATAGCTGTTCTTACGGTGCTGGATAGCATGAAGAAGAACATTGAGACGGAAGTTTCCACTTTGGGTAATGATGTTCTCTACGTTGGCCGGTGGCCCTGGATGGATGAGGGAGGTGAGTACAAGTGGTGGGAGTTCTGGCGCAGGCCGAGTATGACCGTTAAGGAGCTGAGGGCTGTAGAAAGAGATATACCTGATGTGGCCTATGCCACGCTATCGATCAACGACCGTATTTCAGTGAAGTATGAAGATGAAGAGGTAAGTAATATCACCTGCTATGGCGTGACCAATAATTTTGACCGGCTACAGAATATAGAGATATTCTCAGGCCGCTACCTGTCGGCTCCTGAGATAGATGGCGGCCGGAACTCCGTGGTGTTAGGTTATGCTGTCTATCGAAATCTATATGCAGGAGATATTGATGCGGTTGGCAGTTCTGTCTCGTTCCTGGGGCGAAAGTTCAATGTAGTGGGCGTGATGAAGCTGGTAGGCCAGAATATGGCAGGTTTTGATTTTGATAACAGTGTCATCTTTCCCTACAATGCAGCCGCCGCGGGGTTGATGGATGTGAAATCGCTGAACTATGATCCCACGCTAATGATTAAAGTAGCACAGGGGAAGAACATAGACGATGTGAAATATGAAGTGGAAGGCGCGCTCAGGCGTGAGCGTAAAGTGAGGCCGGGGCAGCAGAATGATTTTGCGATCAACCAGCTCAGCCAGATATCGGAAAGGCTGGACCTGATGTTTAAGACCATTAATATGATAGGTGCTATCATCGGGGGCTTTTCGCTGATAGTGGGTTCGTTTGGTATAGCCAATATCATGTTCGTAACTGTGAAGGAAAGGACCCGTGTGATAGGGCTTAAAAAGGCTATCGGGGCCCGCAGGCGCAGCATCATGATGGAATTTCTGGTAGAAGCTATTACCTTGTGCATCCTGGGCGGGCTGATAGGTATATTGATAGTTCTGCTATTGAGCCTTTTGCTCACTTACGGACTTGATTTTGCTGTTACACTTTCTCTTGAAAACTTCTTTATTGGTGTTAGTATATCGGCAACCGTAGGTGTGCTGGCGGGATTTATCCCAGCGCGATCGGCTTCAAAGCTGGACCCTGTGGTGGCCATAAGATCAAATTAAAAATGGAAGACAAACGCATACTTATTCTAGATGAAAAACGCATAGGTCACAAACTGCAACGCATGGCCTTTGAAGTATGGGAACATAACAGCAATGAAAAAGCTGTAACCCTTGTAGGTATACAAGGCGGCGGACTTGCAGTGGCGGAAAACCTGGCGGAACGTTTGAGGACAATTTCAGGGATGGACGTGGATGTAGTGAATATAAAAATGAACAAGCGTAACCCGCTTGCCGAAGATATAGTGCTGGAAAAGGACCTCAGCGGGCGTTCGGTGATACTGGTAGATGATGTGGCTAATTCGGGCAAGACTTTGCTTTATGCACTGAAGCCATTACTAAACTATGAGCTCAAGAAAATAATGATAGCTGTGCTGGTAGACAGGAAGCATAAGGCCTTCCCGGTGAGTCCGGATATAGTGGGGCATAGTATAGCGACAACGATACAGGAGCATATACTGGTGGAGACCAGTAACAATGAGGTGAAGGCGGCTTATTTACAGTAGTCTGAACTGGAATTTGTGGAATTATAGGAATTCATGAAATGAAAGTGCAGAGTTTTAAAACAGATCAATATTCAATTTACAATATTCAATAGGTAATGTCTTTTACATTAGTAATACATGGTGGTGCGGGGAATATCACACCTGCAATGATGAGTAAGCAGCAAGAGGAGGAATACAATTCTGGGCTGAAGGCTGCGCTGGATAGTGGAACAGAAGTGCTTAAAGGTGGTGGTAGCGCAGTAGATGCTGTCGTAGCTGCGATAATGACACTGGAGGACAACCCAATCTTCAATGCAGGGCGCGGGTCGGTATTTACCAAGAAGGGTATCAATGAGATGGATGCCTGTATTATGGACGGTAAAGACCTTTCAGCAGGTGCTATTGCGGGTGTTAGAAATATCAAGAATCCTATAGTACTGGCTAAGGAAGTGATGCTGCATTCGGGACATGTGTTCCTGAGCGGGAGTGGTGCGGCCGAATTCGCGCTGAAGCAGGGTATAGAGATGGCTACCGATGAATATCTCTTCAACAAAATGCGCTATGAGCAATGGCTGGAGATAAGGGACAGTGATTTTTACCAACTTGATCATAAAGAAGATAATCTGAAAGGTACGGCGCCGAACCCTGACCATAAGTTTGGTACTGTGGGTGCAGTTGCCTGCGACAGTAAAGGCAACCTTGCCGCGGGTACCTCAACAGGTGGTATGACCAACAAGAGATTCGGCAGGATAGGGGATAGCCCGGTGGTGGGTTCAGGTACCTATGCCAATAATGCCAGCTGTGCTATTTCCTGCACCGGACATGGCGAGTTTTTTCTTCGTGCCGTAGTGGCACATGATGTTTCCTGCCTGATGGAGTACAAGGGGCTATCGCTTCAGGAAGCCTGTAACATAGTGATTAAAGATAAGCTGGTGAAGATGGGCGGTGAAGGCGGACTGATAGCAGTAGATGCGAAAGGTGGTTATGACTTTTGCTTTAATTCAGCGGGTATGTATAGGGGGATGAGGAATAGTGAAGGGAAAGAGACCATTGCGTTTTATGGCAAGTAATGAAAATTTCTGAGATTCTTAAGAGCGCTGACCATCGTCCCTGGCCGCTTCCTTCAGGCAAATGGCAGTGGTACCAGGAGTGGAACGATGCGGTATTCATGCATGGGAGCGTTGATACAGAGCTATTGAAGCCACATATCCCGAAGGGTACACAGGTGGATCTTTATGAAGGCAAAGCCTGGATATCTGTAGTGGTATTTAAAATGGAAGGAGTGCGGCACAAGTACTCGCCTGCATTTACACCTGTTTCAGATTTTTACGAAATAAATATCCGAACCTATGTAACC
>DASPNB010000008.1:0-2905 GCA_035626755.1 Flavipsychrobacter sp. | reverse complement strand
TGCCGGTGCGAGTATGCCTAAGGCGGTAATCAATAGCCTTTTCCTCCTGCTTACCATATTTAAGGCGGGTTACATCGTAGCAGTGTTCATGCACCTGGGCGATGAAGTGAAGAATTTTATTATAATGATATTAATACCACTTACCTTGTTTATATGGTTCATTATAGCGTTCCTTGCCGATGGTAACTTCTGGCTGTGGATGAATGTGAGCTCGCCAACGAGGTAATTTTAAGTAATGACGAAGAAAGTATACTTAGCATCTTTTATAATAGTGGCGGCGGCAGTTTTGCTGCCGCTTTCTTTATCCATAATTACGGGAATCAAAACGAAAGGGACCAATCCTATTCCGCCACGTTATTTTGCCGAGCGTGTGGATAGCCGGATAGTTGATGGAAAAAAGGTGTATGACACCATCTTTCATAAGGTCTCTGATCTAAAGGCAGTCAATCAATTCGGTGATGAAGTGTCGTTGAACCAGGATCTGAAAGGTAAGATACTTGTCGTTGACTTTTTCTTTGCTGATTGTCCGTCAGTCTGTCCGAGATTGACAGGGAATATGAAGCTTTTACAGAAGGCATTTAAAAAGCGTGACTTGGGCATACACCTGGTTTCGATTACAGTTAACCCTGAAGTAGACACGTTTCAGCGTTTACGGGATTATGCTGACAGGTTCGGGGTGAATCATGACCATTGGTGGTTCCTGACCGGTGACAGGAAAGAGATATATAATTATGCGCGAAATGAGCTCCGCGTTACTATGCAGCCAGGAGATGGGGGATTAGACGACTTTATTCATTCCGAGAAGTTGGTGATTATAGATAGAAACCGGAACATAAGAGGTTATTACAATGGCCTCGACAGCGCCGATGTAAAGAGATGTGCAGATGACGTGATATTGGTTACTATGGAGAAGGAAAAAAGGAGAAAATAGTATGCTTACACCGTCGATTAAAAAAAACGATAAGAAGGCCAAACTGCTGATCTATACTTTTTCAGTAGTGGTATTCCTGGTGGTGGCTTCACTTTCAAGAATACACCTAAAGGTAGACCTGGGTTTTGACCCGCACATTTTTGCAACAGCCAATGCAGTTATCAATTCCGCAGTATCAATAATGCTCGTGTGGGCATTGATAGCCATAAAGCAGAAAAACTATGCAACGCACAAGCGCATTATGCTATGGGCAATCGTGCTATCAACCATATTCCTGGCATCATACATAGCTCATCACTTGTTCGCGGGTGAGACTAAGTATGGCGGTGAAGGGCCAATGAAAACGATATACTATATAATACTGGCCACACATATTCCGCTGGCGGCCATTATACTGCCGTTTATCCTTTTTACGGCCTATCGTTCGCTCATAGGGGAGTACGACAAGCATAAGAAGCTGGCCCGGTATACCTGGCCCCTGTGGCTGTATGTGAGCATTACCGGGGTGCTGGTGTATTTGTTCATATCGCCGTATTATAGTTAGTGGATCAGTTGATTAGTCAGTTGTTTGAAGCGAAATCGGCCCTCGCTGCGGCTTCGGCTGGCCAATGAGGGTGTTTACCGACCAATTAGGTTATTTTGCCTATTGAACCTTGATAAAAGACTGCTAAAAGAAGTAACTTTGTGTCATGGTAAAGCGTTTAATAGTAGTAGTGTTGCTGGTGCTGGCTGCCCACCAGGGTATGGCACAGGGATGCGCGGTTTGTACCAAGACCGCTGCGGGATTGGGAAGCAATACTGCTAAGGGTCTGAATGCTGGTATTCTTTACCTGGCGGCTTTACCCCTTGCCCTCCTCGGTACCGTAGGTTTTGTATGGTATAAGAGGAATAAGAACGGCTTGTAGCATTATCCTTAATTCAACATAAATCATTTATCATGAGAAAGGTATTTCTTTTCGCAATCGCCTGCGCGTTATTGCCATTAGCATCATGCGGTCCCCGCTGGGATACAGGCAATAT
Organism: Flavipsychrobacter sp.; assembly: GCA_035626755.1. Lineage (GTDB taxonomy): Bacteria > Bacteroidota > Bacteroidia > Chitinophagales > Chitinophagaceae > MKUN01. The sequence continues at coordinate 954 of DASPNB010000008.1, read as the reverse complement.
TACTACTGAGCAGAAGACTGTCACAGACTTCACTTCTATAGATATTTCTGCGCCCGTGGATGCTGTAGTTACGGTAAAGCCTGGAGCAACGCCTTCGGTTACACTTAAGGGTTTCCCGGACGTGCTGAAAAGGATAAAGACCGAAGTTGTGGATGGACGCCTCCGCATTTACACGGACGAAAAGCGTTGGAATTTGAACTTTGATGAAAATGCAAAGGCTGCAATCACTGTCTCATCGCTGAGTCAACTGGACCTTGCAGGTGCGGCAGACGTTGATGTTATAGGCAACATAACTGGAGATATGTTTAGCCTGAATGTAGCTGGTGCAGGTGATGTGAAAATAGATGAACTGAATACAGACAAACTAAGCGTAGATGCAGCAGGTGCGGCGGATGTAAGTATAAAGAAAGGAGTAGTAAGGTCAGCTGAATATGATTTCTCAGGTGCTGGTGATCTGAAGGCTTATGGATTACAGAGCAACGATGTGCGTGCTTCAGTGTCGGGTGCTGGAGATGTGAAACTAAGTGTAAGTCAAACCTTGGATGCATCTATAAGCGGTGTGGGCAGCATACAATATAAGGGTAACCCGGCAGTGAGCAAAAGTGTTTCGGGTATAGGAAGCGTTTCGCAGGCGAATTAACAAAAACTATGGGTCGTTTTTCTTAAATTCATTGTTTGAAAACGGTCCGTTATGTTCAGGAAATACGTCAAGAGAGCGCTGATATTACTGGCAATATTTTTCAGCCCGAATGTTGACGCATCAGCACAGGCAGACCCTATAGAGAGGGTTTGGACCAATGGTGCTAAAACAGGCAAGGTCCAGGTATACAAGGCCAGGGACGGAAAATTTTATGGCAAGATAGTGTGGCTTGCAGAACCCAACAGGGACGGAAAGCCTAAGCTGGACATACACAATGAAGATACTAAAAAAAGGGACAGACCCGTGATGGGGCT
>DASPNB010000007.1:0-2970 GCA_035626755.1 Flavipsychrobacter sp. | reverse complement strand
ATGAAAAGCGAAAAACGGATAAACAAGCTGGTAGTTTTTTAAGCCCTGGTTGTTAACTCCGGGGGCCAGTTGCAGCTCCTGTGTGCCGTTCGCCAGAACAGGTATAGTGGCCGGAAGGTCAAAAACACCTATTGGGTTGCCGTCTATATAGGCCCAGACACTGGTAATGGCCTGGTTAGCGGAACCTGTGAGGTTAGGATTGGGATTGGAGAATTTGAAAGAATCGATATGCACATAAGTAGGTATCTCTTCCTTCGGGTTAATGATATTGCAGGCAGAAAAACCAAGGCCTGCTACTGTTAAATATATCGCTGCTACTACTTTCCTCATTTCTTATAAACGCTATCTGCCAATCAGGCATTGTGCATTTCGTTGTGCATACTCATTTTTTTCAGCACCTGGTAAGCCACATCCATGGCCTGGTAGCCGTCAATAACCGAAACCCTCACCGGCTTATCATTCAGGACCGCTTCTGCAAACTCTGCAAGCTCGCTAAGGATGGCGTTGCTGAGCGGGATATCAGGCATTTCTACCGATATCAGCTTTTTCTCCCCATTTACTGTTTCCAGCGGAATGTCGAGCATCCCGGCCGCTCCTCCCTGGTCTTTAAGACGTATTATTTCGGTCTTCTTATCCAAAAAATCTATGCTTATGTAGGCATCGCGCTGAAAAAGCCTCATTTTTCGCATTTTCCTGAGCGATATACGGCTGGAGGTAAGGTTGGCAACACAGCCGTTGTCAAACTCGATGCGGGCATTGGCGATATCTGCGGTTTCGCTCATCACGGCTACACCACTTGCCGATATCCTGCGGACATTTGATTTTACCAAATGAAGGATGATATCAATATCATGTATCATCAGGTCCAGGATAACTGAAACATCTGTACCACGGGGATTGAACTGGGCCAGCCTGTGCGTTTCTATAAACATAGGGTTGAGCTGTATATCTCCCAGTGCCAGGAAGGCGGGGTTATAACGCTCCACATGTCCCACCTGGCATTTTACATGGGCTTCCTTTACCAGGGTCACCAGCTCAATGGCTTCTTCCAGGCTGTGGGCCAGGGGTTTTTCTATAAAGAGGTGTTTTCCGCTAAGCAGGCATTTTTTAGCTACTTCGTAGTGAGTAGTGGTGGTAGATACTACATCGGCTGCATCTATGGCGTTTATCAGCTCCTGCTCATCGGTATAGCGGGGTATATTGTATTGAGCCTGTGCGGCCTCTGCATTACTATCATCCGGGTCATAAAAGCCAACCAAATTCACTCCGGGCACTTCTTTCCACTGTTGTATGTGGATCTTGCCAAGATGTCCGGCTCCAAAAACTCCAACTTTCAGCATGATTGCTACGCCTCGTAAATATTAAATAAGATTATATTGAATTAAGCGCTGCAAGATAGCAATAAAAGCCCATTAAATAATGCCTTCATCGGCCATACTGAGGTATCCCGTGCCTGCTATAATGAGGTGATCCAACAGCTTTATATCCATAAAAGATGCGGCCTCTTTTAGCTTCAGGGTAAGTTCCTTATCGGCCGGGCTGGCCTGTTTATTGCCCGATGGGTGATTGTGAGCTATAATAAGCTGGTTGGCATTCAGCAAAAGGCAGTTTTTCAAGATAAGTCTTATATCGGCCACGGTCCCGGTCATTCCGCCGTTGCTGATCACCTCGTGGCGTATGAGCCTGTTGGCCTGGTTCAGATACATAACGGCAAAGGCCTCATGGTTCAGGTCTTGCAGGATTGGAACAAAAATATCTGCGGCGTGCTCACTGCTGCGAATGGTAGACCGCTGTATGCCCTCCCCCTGTTGCCTGCGGCGGCCGAGCTCCAGGGCCGCTGCTATTGTAATGGCGCGGGCTTCACCTATGCCCTTGGTTTGTTTCATTTCATTCAGGCTCAGGCGGCCGAGTTCGTGTATGTGGTTATGAGCCTGTGCAAGCACCTCTCGGGCCAGGTCCAGCGCCGACTTTTCTTTGGTGCCGCTGGAGATGAGGATGGCCAGAAGCTCCGCGTCGCTGAGCGACGAAGCTCCTTTTTGAAGCATTTTCTCGCGCGGGCGCTCGTCTTCAGCCCAGTTTTTGATGCTTGTAAGTTGCATGGCAATTCAAAAGTACAAGGCCGGGGCTGATATAGCTGATAATTGTGGATAGCTTTCATCAATTTGGCTTATTTACTTATTATCTGTTTTCTGGGCAGGCCGCCTTATTTTCGTGCTACATAATGCAAAGGACTGGAACAAGACTGTATATATCTGCCATATAAAGACACCGGCAATTTTTCGAAGCTGGTGACCGATTACCTGGACGAAAAGGAAGAGCTGAGAAGTTTTTACACTTTCAGCCCCTCTAAGGCAGGCATTTTAGAGGCTGCAGGGCGCAGAGCTGATTTTCCCATCAACCGTAGTGTCTTGGTTGCCACCTTGGAAAAGCAGTACGCCGGCTTAAGGCAGCATGAAAATGTTGGTCGCAATATTTCGCTGCTTAAAGAAAAGAATACCTACACTATTTGCACTGCTCACCAGCCCAACCTGCTTACGGGCTATCTCTATTTTGTTTATAAAATTCTGCACGCCGTAAAGCTTGCTGAAGAACTGAATAAGGAATGCCCCGGAAAGACATTTGTGCCTGTGTACTATATGGGTTCTGAAGACAATGACCTGGATGAACTGGGCACCTTTCGCTATGGCGGCCAGAAGTATGTGTGGGATGGTGCAGGGCAAAACGGCGCAGTAGGCAGAATGAACACAAAAGGCCTGGACGTAATACTCGGTGACCTGTTTAAAACTATGGGCCCGCCCGGAGATCACTATGACTCTTTAAAAGAAATAATTTCTGCTGCTTACCTGCAGCATAACACGATAGCTAAGGCGACCCAATACCTCGTAAACGAACTATTCGGCAGATTCGGTTTGCTGGTCCTTGACCCGGATGAGGCTGAGCTAAAAAGGGCCTTTATTCCGGTAATAAAAG
>DASPNB010000006.1:0-3468 GCA_035626755.1 Flavipsychrobacter sp. | reverse complement strand
GGTGGCTTTACCGTGATCGAAACCCCAGGGCATGCAAGTGGCCATATATCATTCTTTAGGGAGAAGGATGGTGTTTTGATTGTTGGGGATGTGCTTACCAATATGAATCTGTTAACCACACGCGTTGGATTGAAAGAGCCTCCCAATATCTTTACTGCAAGCGCTGAGAAGAATCAGGAATCTATAAAAAAGCTTTTTGAGCTGCGACCACGAATTCTCTGCTTTGGCCATGGCCCTGTATTGTATGACAGCAAAAAATTTGCAACGTTCATGAACAAGGTTTTTTAGGGCAGGATGAATCATCCGGGTAGGGACTGCCCCCCGCCTCTCGGAAAGACAATTCCCATCATTATATAAAGAATAGCAAAAGTTGTATAACGCGGCCAGCCGGGGCGATCCTACTTTTGCACCATCAAATCAGCCAAATAAAACGTTATGAAAAATCAATCTACTGTAGTAACCTACAATCTTGAAGCAAGCCAGTTCCCATGGGAAATAGCGGCTGGAAAAACCATTTCTGCCTGGGGCTTCAACGGCCAACTACCCGGACCTACGATCAAAGCTAAAAAAGGTGATACGGTGGTTGTAAGGGTTAAAAACAGTCTCACCGAACCAACTATGGTACATTGGCATGGGGTACGCCTGCCTGCAGTGATGGATGGTACAGGTGACTCGCAGAAGCCTATTCTGCCCGGAGAGGAATACGAATATAGTTTCGTAGTGCCTGATGCAGGAACATTCTGGTATCACTCGCATGCTAACGAGACTGTTCAGATGGAAAGAGGAATGTACGGTGCTTTGATCGTTGAAGACCCATCCGACCCGACTTTTGACAATGACAGAGTGTTTATGGTCGACGATATGAAGCTGACCAAAAACAATGAATTCTTAGAGCATGGCTGGTTTCTTCCCAAATTCATAGAACGCCATGACGGAAGGGAGGGGAATGTCGCCTTGCTGAACGGCAAAGAAATGCCGATAGTGACTTTGAACGCCGGGCAGACTGAAAGATGGAGGTTCATCAATGCTTCAAGTGCCAGGTACTTCGTCTTACACCTGGGTGGACACACTTTTCAATTAATAGGTACAGACGGCGGCCTGATTGAAACACCACAAGTTCTTACCAAGGTATTGATCACTCCCGGTGAACGCATAGACATAGCTGTTGGCGCGTTTGAAGACGGCGACACGTTTAGCATTGAAAGCCCGCCGTATGACAGAACAACCTTCCTTAAGGCCTCAAAGAAAACCTACGGCACAGTAAACGTGGTAGCGGTAAAAGCATCAACGGCATATGTACCCATCTCGCTACGTGAGATCGAGGCCCTTGCTCCACAGGATGCTGAAGTAACCAGGAAAGTAAAGCTATCTGTTGCCCCGAATCTGAAAAACGGCCTCGACTTCAGGGTGAACGATCGAACCCATATGAATGATGCGCCGGTATTTGTCGGTGACCTCCAGGTTTGGGAGGTGTCTAATACGAGTTTAATGGATCACCCTTTCCATTTACACGGCTTCTTCTTTCAGGTGTTGGAAGAGAATGGAAAGGCTCCTGGATACAAGGCTTGGAAAGACACGATAAATCTGAAACCAAGAACAACAGTAAAAATTGCCTGGATGCCTGACAATCGGCCGGGCCGCTGGATGTACCACTGCCATATCATTGAACACCATGAAGCCGGTATGATGGCAAGCTTCGATGTGGTGGATAGAAGTAAACCTTACATGCTGAGTACTGCTCACCACTGCCACTCATAACAATCTCACACATATCCCATTTTATTAGACATATGTCCTATCCGGCATCTGTTACTGAAAATACTTTTGCCTAAGAATTCGATTTGATCTCCTTTTTATTAAAAAACCGACTAAAAAAACATAGTAATGAAACAATTTTTTTATCTGCTGCTCCTGCTACTGTCTGCACAAAACATAGCAAGAGGTCAAAATTTCACAGTAAGTGGTTACGTAAAGGATGCCGCTAGCGGAGAGGACATTATCGGGGCTGTGGTCAGCGTAAAAGAAATGCCATCCCTGGGGGCTGCGACAAATGCTTACGGCTTCTATTCACTGTTGTTGCCTATGGGAAACTACACGCTTCAATATAAGTTTATGGGGTATCAATCGCAGGAACGGGATATTATCCTGAACGCTAACATGGAGATGAGCATGAACCTGCCCGGATCTACTGCTGAACTTGCAGAAGTAGTCATTGGATCTGAGAAATCAGACAGAAATGTCAACTCAACTGACATCGGCATGTTCCGACTCGATCCTAAGAGCATCGAATCAGTTCCGGTATTGTTCGGCGAAAAGGACATATTGAAGGTATTGCAAATGACGCCCGGTGTGAAAGCAGCCGGTGAAGGCAATGCTGGCTTCTATGTCCGCGGCGGCTCGGCCGACCAGAACCTGGTAGTGCTTGATGAGGCACTGGTATATAATGCATCGCACATGCTTGGCTTTTTCTCTGTATTCAATTCTGATGCCGTAAAAGATGCTACCATATACAAAGGCGGTATTCCTGCGCAGTATGGCGGACGTAGCGCATCTGTGCTTGATGTAAAGATGAAAGATGGCAATCAAAAGAAGTTCTCCGCATCAGGTGGTATCGGAACGATCTCGTCTCGCCTGACCCTGGAAGGGCCTATAGTAAAAGACAAAGGCGCATTCATCATCTCTGCCCGCCGTACTTATGCAGACTTGTACTTATTGTTCTCCAAAAAGGAGAGCCTGAGAAAATCAAAACTATACTTCTACGATCTTAACCTCAAAGCGAATTATAAAATATCTGAGAAAGACCGCATTTTCCTCTCGGGATATTTTGGAAGGGATGTGTTTGGTCTCGACGGAATATTCGGTACCGACTGGGGAAATGCTACAGGCACACTTCGCTGGAACCACGTGATGAACCCTAAAACATTCACCAATACTTCGTTTATATTCAGCAATTACAGCAATGCACTGCAATTCGGCAGTGTAGGTGTAGGTGGACTGAAAGCAAGCTCACAGATACGGGACTGGAATATCAAGCACGACATCAGCTACACACAAAACTCCAACAGTAACTTTAAGTTTGGCGCAAACCTCATTCAGCATACATTTATTCCGGGAAAGATTGCGCTGGACAATCAAAGTGGAAGCTCCGAGGAAACCCTTCCAGGCAGAAAGTCGTATGAAGGTGCTATTTATGCACAGCATGATCTGAAGATTGGCAGCAAATTCGCGATGTTGTATGGTTTGCGATATTCAGGCTACAATACATTCGCAAAGGAAACAGTTTACACTTTCGATAACTCAGGTGCCACAACGGACGTTGACAACTATGACGACCCGACAAGCATTAGCTACTACGGAGGTTTAGAACCACGTATGTCTCTGAAATACTCCCTGAATGATAAAAGCTCTGTCAAAGCATCGTACAACAGGATGTACCAGTATCTCCACCAGTTGAGCAATGCCACTACC
>DASPNB010000005.1:0-8551 GCA_035626755.1 Flavipsychrobacter sp. | reverse complement strand
GCATTTTCTGGAACACTTCGTGGAGGCGCACATTGTCACCTGTGGTGTACACTTCTATGCTTTCCAGCGGCGTCACGTTGTGCAAACGCGCAGAAATGAACTTGGTTGTTTTATCCTGCAGATTGCGCACAATAGCGCCATCAGCCTTGGTTGCCATCAGCTGGAAGAGTCCGCCGATTCCTGTTACTGCAACTATTTCTCTGTATTCCATATTATCCGTTGAGGGGAGGCAAAAATAAGGGATTTGCTGAAATTTGAACCCTTATTTATATGGTATTTGTTTTTATTGATTAAATACGTCTGAAAATCAGAATAAACGGCGATTTTCCCGTACTGACTTTAAGTATTGGTCAAGGTCGGGCGATGGTTTGAAGTAAAGCAGAAGCGCCGAATATACCCCCGCTACTATAAGGCTGCGGAAGGCTATGTCGGCTCCCACCAGTACGAATTCTCTTCCGTTGGCTGCAGTTGACGGCGATATTTGTGGAATGAAATATCCTATTCCTCCGGCTATAGCTCCTGAGATCAAAACAATAGCACTTTTGTTGCTAAATGGATGCAGACTCATTTTTTTCCATAGATAGATCAACTTAAGCAAATTAAAAAAAACAAGCGAAAGTGTGCTTCCCCACGCGGCACCTATGGCCCCATATTGAGGCACAAGGAAATAATAAAATACTAGAAGCAGAACAAGCAGCACAATCGAAGACCTGAAATTGAACTTATATAAATCTGACAAGCCGATAAGCTCGGAGTTTACACCGGTTCCCATGTCTATTAGCCGGCCAGCCATGATGATAAGAGAAAGAGCGCCAACAGAAGCATATTCCTTATCCAGCACGGCAACAGCATTGTGCAAGTTGCAGCCAATGAGTATGAACATACCCACGGCCATTATTAAAATATTGATTCCCGACCGGTGAAAGAGATCTTTGAGCTTCATCATATCCTTATCGATAAGAGCCTGGTTAATGACCGGCATGGAGGCGTTGGCCATAACCCTGTAAGGGATTACCATGAAAGATACAATGAGGATAGCGACAGAATAAGGGCCAAGAGCCTTCATTCCGGCCCACAAACCCAGCAGAAAGGTATCAAGATACCCCAGGATATACATGGAAATACCGGAAAGCAGGTGATACCAGCCAAAGCGCCCCATGTCTATGCAGTCCTCGCGCTTAAAAATTTTCCAGTTGGTTGCAATACCGAACTCATTTGTTCTGGCCGACAGAACAAAGAGACTGGCTGCCAGTATCAGGTGTATGAATATCAAAAAAATGATGAACTGGTTGAAATCTATTAGGTTAAACCAGAGAAATGCAAATGTCACCAGGATAAGCGCGCGAAGAACGATCTCTTTGAAAAAAGCTACCATTGCTACTTTTATCTGCCACCACAGATAGGCTTCCAGTAGAGTAATGTAGCTCCAGAAGAGTGCAAATGGAGGAATGTAATAGTAGAACTCAGCGATAAATGCCCGATCCTGGGGCCGGAACCACTGTATAATCTCTGCCCTGAAAATCACAAACGGCCCCAGTAAGATCAACAAGGTAGCCAGCGGCACGGCCATGCAGAGACCTATCAGGTTTTTACGTCGTTGATCATCGGTTGTTTTGGCTATGTAAGAAAAAAGCACCTGGGCTGCACCCATCAGGAGCAAGAATTGCAATACAGCCCCTAGCCTGAGTATAAATGAAATGGACCCTACCTCCTCTACCAGTAGCTTTTTGGTATATAAATATTGGCTAAGGACAGCAAAAAGCGCGCCTGTAAGCGTTACAATACTTGTTTTTACAGACTGGCGAATTACTATCCCCATCGGCTGGCGGTTATTGAAAAATGCTGAATGGGCTGATGTTATTTTTTTAATAGCTTCTTCAGCAGGTATAATCTGTAATTTATAAAGCCACCGTACGTTCTCAGCCTGTGCGTTGTATCAGAGTAGTAGCTGAATAAACTCGGGTGAATGCGTGTTAAGAATTTCGGGTCGGTACGCTCTTTTTCTTTTCCCAGTTTATCTGCAAAGCGCTGTTCGTAAACTGGTTTTTTAATGAAAAGCAGAATATTTTGCCTGTACCATACTTCAATCTTGTCGTTGTGCCATATTTTCTTCCTTATGCAGTCTATGGGTATAAAGTCTTGTTTCAGGAACTTTTCTGCCCAATATTCAGGATATTGCTCATTTACATGGAAAGTTCCGCCCTGGCCTTTGAGTGCTGCAGAAAACAACACGACGTCAGCTGCATCGGTAAGAGATTTCACAAAGGCATCAGCGCTGCTATCGGGCAGATGTTCACCTACTTCTACGCTGATAGCCAGGTCAAACTTTTTAGGCACCCTAAAGTACGTCTTTAAATCATGCGACTGGAACTTGTCTGGGGGTATGTATAGCTTGTCGCGGTTTACATAGTCACCATCAACACCCAGTATATCACTTATCTGGTAGTCATTTTGCAGCACACTAAGCCACGTGCCGACACCGCAGCCTATATCCAGCACTGAGGCGGGTTTAATATATTCAAATAATACAGGGAATATTTCTTTCGCAGCATTGTAGGAACCCAATTGCTGATCATCGTAGAACGATGAGTTATAATATTTTTGTTCCATTGTCGTGTAAAAATAGCATATAAAAATTTTAAGCGGGCCGTAATAACTAGAGATTTTAGCTTTTTATAAGGCTTTTGAACTTCTTATAATAAGCTGTAGTGTAATCGATCTGCATCCATAGCCATACCTTTATATTAAAAGCCTTCAGCTTCTCTTTGCTGCTTAAACCGCGAATGTAGAATTTTTTGGTGTCACCAATATTGATGAAATGTTTGTTAGATGCATGCGCTGTGCCTGTAAGTGAAAAGGAATGTACTCTGAACAGCGTAAGCGGTTTTTCCATCTTATATATTCTAAGGCCATCATTCAGCATTCGCAACCACAGATCGTAGTCCTCATATACTATGTTTCTGTACCGGTATTTTTTCAAAACTTCGCTTCTTATCATAACTGAAGGATGCCCAAGACAATTGGTTTTGGGCATCGTTTGCACTATTTCCGCTTCATCAGTTACGTTAGAATTATAACGATCAATCCGTTCGCCCTTTTCGTTAATACAATCCTGCACGGTATCTACCATGGCATATTCTCTTCTGTTTTCCAGGAAATTTACTTGCTCTTCAAGCCTGGTTGGAAGCGCTATGTCGTCAGCGTCTATCCGGGCACAATAGCTGCCCTTACTTATGTCAAGGGCACGGTTCAAAGTATAAACTATGCGCCTATTTTTTTCATTTCGCCGGTAGACTATCCTCTCATCTGTGAATGAGGCAACGATTTCCGCAGTGTTGTCAGTGCTGCAATCATCTACAATTATTAATTCGAAATCGTAGTAAGTCTGGTTTAACAAGCTGTTAATCGTTTCCCTTATGTACCGGGAACCATTATAAACGGGCAATAATATGGACACTAAAGGTGGCACGTAATGCGAGAATATGTAGGCCAAAAGTAATGTCTTAGCCTGAATATGCCTATTTGGCAATAAATAATAGTAAGGTTGCTATAGATTGCCGTTTATTTAGTTTTTTTACGGAAAGCAAAGGCTTCAATATGAGAGCGGAAAATGTCAGCAGGCTGACTTATTTCAAGACCAACTTATCAGATCCACATTATCTGGTGTACAAATTCCTTTTCAGGGATATACAGGCTGCCGTGGCAGATCATGCCAGGGGGGATGTATTTGATATGGGTTGCGGTAATAAGCCTTATGAGCCTTTATTCAGCAATATAACCAGCTACACGGGCTGTGACGTAGTGCAGTCTTCAGAGAATAAAGTGGATGTGATATGCAGTACTACTTCGGTACCTCTGGGAAACGAAAAATTTGATACAGTGTTTTCTACTCAGGTAATGGAGCATGTAGAAGAGCCACAGCAAATGCTGCATGAAGCATATCGTTTGTTGAGAAATAACGGGAAGATAATACTCACAGTGCCGATGGTTTGGGAGCATCACGAAGTACCGCACGATTTTTATCGCTATACCAAATACGGGCTGGAATACATGTTTAAAAAAGCCGGTTTTGTGAATATAAATGTGAAAGCCAACGGCGGTAAGTGGGCTACACTCGGGCAATTGACCCAGAACATACTTGATGACAGCCTGCGAGGGAAAAAAGGACTATTCCGGAAAATACTGTGGCTGCCGTACCGTTACTGTTTCAAATATCTTATTAATGTTCTGTACTACTGGATGGATAAAGTTGATGGAGCAGAACATGTTATTACCCTCAATTTTATCGTAGTAGCTGATAAAAAAACAGCCTAATTCTGTTCAAGGAACGTTTTATATTTCTTAATAAAGTCGGCTTTATCAAAATGTTGTCTTGCATACCTTCCTGATTGTATACATAAGGTCTGAAGCAGATTTCTGTCGGCTAACAATAACTCCAGGTGCTTAATAGCAGTATTTACAACTTGTTGCTCGTCTTTGGGTTGATCTATCAGAAGCGCATTGCTCATGTGCACCAGGTGGGTTTTGTTGCCTTCCAGTGCGGTAACTATTGGAAGGCAGCAAAACGCCATCCCTTCTTTTATGAGCATGGGGAACCCTTCATAGGCAGATGTCATTAATAAGGCATGGCAAGTCTCATATAGTTGTTGCATTTTGTTAGGAGCACTTATTTCACCATGTATTACTGAATTACTTTTCACCAATTCAGACAGCTCGTCCATCATGGTGCCGGCAAAATGAAATTCTATAGCGAGGTTATTTGTTATACAATGTTCTGCTACCTGATTTAGCAAATAAATACGCTTCTGTGCTCCGCCCCGGCCTGCATAAAGAACCTTTAAGGGGGCATTGTAGTCTTTGTTAATCTCAGTTGGGATCGCAACTCCGGGCTCTATAAGCCTTATTCTTTCCAGGTAAGTTGATGGTATTTGATGTTCCGCGTACTGCCTTCTGATGTTTAATTTTGTGGCAGAATCAATAACCATTCTGTTATCTAAATACTGGTGATTAGCCAAGCCAAAATGTTCCATCCCGTTATTGCCGTAAGTGAAGTTGTGTAATAGCTCGGTTCGTATTATTTTCTTATCAATGAACGGCAGCATGTCGTAGAAAAACGTGCTGTTGGAACTGAAGATATGAGCCCGCTTGTGACGGTTGACATAGAACGCAAAGAAGTGTACAGAAAACAGGCGAATCAGGAGATTGTCACAATAAAAATGCACATCAGAAGATATAGAATTAGGCAAACGATAAAAAGCATCTTTTAGTCCTTCGTTCGGGGAGTACCTGGTAAAATAGATTTGCTTTTGCTGTTCTGAAACACTTTCAAGTATATCCAGGTGAACCTTCTGCGCACCTCCTATTACATACCTGTCGAAGAAGAAAAATAGTTCACCTTCATTTTTCTTTTTAAAAAAAACGAAGGGGTATAACAAGATGGACAACGGATAAGTGCAAAACAGCAATATCCGGAACAACTTTATTTTCTGCAGGTTATGCATTTAAAACAAAAGAGCGGCTGCATGCCGCTCTTGTAAAAATAAAGGGAATTATTTTATTGCTTAAGGAATTTGTCGGTAAACAGCTGTCCTTGATAGAATATTTTTACGAAGTAGAGCCCGCCCGGCAATTGGCCAGACGGTATCGTATTTTTACTGGTGGATGATTGTTTGGCATATACTTGCTGTCCTAATTCGTTGTATACCTCAAGCGCATAAGTGTCCCAGTTAGTAGGTACTTGTATTTCTACATCGCTGGAAGTTGGGTTGGGTGCGATGCTGATTATGGAGTAGCCGGCAAGGCTATTCATACCGGTTGTACTTTGCGAGTTAAGATTACATAACGAATCAATTTCCATACTATTTAGCTCCCTGTCATAGATTCTTACTTCGTCAAGGCTTCCCTTAAAGTGGGTGGGATCATTTTGCCACCACACGCCCATTTTTAAAGCGCCCGCCATACAGGAGTCAATAGCTGTTGCATAGGTGCCCGTAACAGTATCCTGTTCCGCCAATACACCATCTATAAAAATCCTCTGAATGCTGCTGTCGAAAGTAACTACGACACAATACCATTGGTTCTCATGTATCAAAGGGGTTGTCATGCAGTACTCCGCAGGCAGAAAGGAGCCCGTGACACAGGTGTTGCTATGGCTTGTGCCCCAAAACATGCCCTGTTCAGGTAAGACCGGCGAATTAAAACCGATATAATATTGAAAATTATTAGGAGCATTCGTGCCTGTATAATCACTTTTAGTAAAAAGGTCCTGCTGATAAGTAGAATCTTCTGTCTTAAACCTGAAAGCAATGGACAAATGCTTCCGTGCCGTAAGACTTTGCGAGCCAGGAACTGATATCCAATCATTTATTCCATCGAAATGGGCCGCGGCATTTATATTGCCCATGTGATCGGTACTAAAACCGGTCCCACCATACGCAGTTCCGTCATTACCTGTGCCACTCATGTCCTGAAAAGTAGTATTGAACGGGTAATATGCGACTAATCCACTAGACAGATTTACCTGTGAGAAAGAGGAGGAGGCAATGAAATGGAACGAAATGAAAAGAAGGGTAGATAATTTGTACATATCCGTTTGAAGGTTGGTTTTACGTTATTCTTTTATGAATCTTGCCGTGAGGGTTTTGTCGTCCTGCCGGAATACCATAAAGTAGTTTCCGGGAGTGAAATGCTTTGTTTCAAGGAGTACTGTATTGTTTTTATAAACATTTTGGTGCACTATTTGCCCTAGTTCATTATAAATGGTGGCTGTAAATGCCGTCCAGACCGGTGGAATAGAGATATTTATGTAATCAGTAGCCGGATTTGGAGAAATGCCAATACCGGAATGTTGCGGGCTCATCAGTTGAGTTGTTCCCTGCGAATTCAAATGACACACTGAGTCAATTTCTTGTGTATTAAGTATCCTGTTATAAAAGCGAATTTCATCCAGGTAGCCATTGAATGCCTGGAGATCGTTTTGCCACCAAGCGCCAAATTTAAAAAGACCGCTATTACATGAATCAATATAGGGCGTAGTCGCGGTTTGGAGCGCGACTAAATTCCCATCAACGTATATGCTTTTTTGTCCGGCGTTAAAAATTAGCACTACGCAATACCATTGGTTCGTATCTGTAGCCGTGGTGCTGAATTGGTAGTCAGATTGTACACTACTAACGGTTACGCAACTTCCATTTTGTTCAGTTGAGAAGAACATATTATTGCTACTCAGATACTGACCTGCAAAAATTCCCACCTGGAACTGGATATTATCAATAGTGTTAGTGCCATTAAAATTAGATTTTGAAATAATGGTCTGAGGAACAGAATTATCTATGGCATTATATCGAAAAGAAAGAGTCATAGAATCAGACGGAGTGAGTTCAATTACTGAGTTAATCGACACCCAATCATCAACGCCATCAAAATAAGCCGCAGCATTCCCGTTCCCAACATGATCGGTGCCAAAACCTACACCTCCATAAGCCGTACCATTGTTATTGTTCCCGCTCATATCCAGGAAACTACTATTAAAAGGATAGTAGGCAGATAGTCCGTTACTGAGGTTCACCTGTGAAAAGGATACTGCCGGAATAAGAGCCAGGCAAATGCAGAACAACGTAAAATTTTTACGCATATGGATTTATCTTAAGATTTGGATATAAAAGTAGTATTTTTATCATGAAAAAACCTTCTATTTAGCGGCCTTAAAGCAACTTGCAAATTCGGTACATACACTTACCTTTGTACGTCCCCGAAAAGCTGGATTTAAAGGGGTAATTCGTAATATGAATTTATTGCTGCAGGCCACCGCCCACAATGGTCCGTTTGATTACTTTCCTATAGCGCTGCAAATTGTAGTGGCTATAGGCTTTGTTGTAGCAATGATGGGAGCTACCCACCTGCTAGGACCCAAAAGAAAAACTTCAGACAAGCTGATCAACTTTGAAAGTGGTATCCCTTCGGTGGGAAATGCACGCCAGCCAATGGCTATCAAGTACTTCCTGGTGGCGATCCTGTTCGTGCTGTTTGATGTGGAGGTGATCTTTTTTTACCCTTATGCCATCAATTTCAGGGAGTTAGGGCAGGAAGGATTTTTGGCAGTTTTAATGTTCGTGGCGTTCTTTTTGTGTGGGTTTATATATATAATCAAGAAGGGTGCCCTGGAGTGGGAAGAGTAATGTGGACAACTTCTTTGCACTTTTTTTATAGTTTTTTGATACTTTTTTTAACAAAATTCCCTTTAGTGGGAACTAAGGAGACTGAAATATGGCTCGCCCGGTTCAGTATAATACAAATGACAAAATAAAGAGTGATAAAAAGCTCATGGAAGTGCCTGAGGGCTATTCCGGGGAAGGTTATCAGCTTACTACTTTTGATAAGATAGTAGGAGCTGGCCGGTCTAACTCTTTGTGGCCGTTGCCATTCGCTACCTCTTGCTGCGGTATCGAGTTTATGGCAACGATGGGTAGTAATTACGACCTGGCCCGTTTCGGGTCGGAGCGTATGGGCTTTACCCCACGCCAGTGCGACGTGCTGCTGGTAGCCGGAACCA
>DASPNB010000004.1:0-4330 GCA_035626755.1 Flavipsychrobacter sp. | reverse complement strand
ATCATTACCGAGGAACAGGGTTTGTATTCCAGCGGAGGCGCCTTCTCCTACCTGAACCTGATACTTCACCTTATAGAGAAATATGCCGGCAGGGAGATATCTATTCTCTCGGCGAAGGTGTTTGCAATAGAGATAGAACGCACCAGCCAGTCCTCATTCCTCATCTTCCAGGGACAGAAGGGGCACGAAGACCATGCAGTAAAGCAGGCACAGGACTTTATAGAAACGAACTACCAGGAAAAAATAAGCGTTGACCAACTGGCCAATATGATAGCTCTTGGCCGCAGAAGCTTTGAGCGCCGCTTTAAAAAGGCTACCAGCAACACTGTAGCAGAGTATATACAGAGGGTGAAGGTAGAAGCTGCGAAGAAGGAGCTGGAAGCCAGCCGCAAGAACGTGAATGAGGTAATGTATGAGCTGGGCTATTCAGACATAAAAGCTTTCAGGACGACTTTTAAAAAGATCACGGGTCTCTCACCGATTGCTTACAGGAATAAGTATAGTAAAGAGGCAGTGGCGATATAGCTACCCCCTAGCCCGCTAAAGGGGGAATGCTGCGTGTACAACAAAGATCCTTCGCGAAGAGCTCAGGATAGCAAGGTGTTTGAATGGGTGATATTTCGGCTTCAGTGAAGTTTTAACCTTTTTTAATGTGGTTTAGTTCCGGTAGCCGGGTTTCGTGTGTGGTGAATACGTAACTTGCAGCATCAATTACTGCGCGTGTCGATAATAGAAACACGAAACCTCTCGAAAACATTCAAAAGCTTCAAGGCTGTAGACGACCTGTCTTTCTCCATCCATACGGGAGATGTGTATGGCTTCCTGGGAGAGAACGGCGCAGGAAAGAGTACAACCATGCGCATGCTGCTGGGTCTCATTTATCCTGACTGCGGCGAGATACTGATAGAAGGACAAAAATTTGACAACGGCAACAGGCATCTACTGGCAAGTATAGGCGCGATCATAGAACGACCCGATATGTACGGATACCTATCGGGTTGGGATAACCTGAAGATATTTGCTGCGCTGAGCAATAAGGACATAAAAGAAGCAAGACTGTACGAGGTGCTGGAGATAGTAGGGCTGCGGGGCAGGGAGCAAGATAAATTCAAAGCTTATTCGCAGGGTATGAAACAGAGGCTGGGTATTGCCGTTGCGCTGGTCCATAGTCCGAAGCTGCTGATACTGGATGAGCCTACCAACGGGCTTGATCCGCAGGGTATAGCAGAGATGCGCTCACTGATTCTCTCGCTAAGCAGGGACCATGGAAAGACGATACTGATATCGTCGCACCTGCTCTATGAGATAGAACAGGTGGCGAGCAGGATGCTGATCATACACAAAGGGAAGAAGATGGTAGAAGGAAATGTGCAGGACCTGCTTAACCCCGAAGAGACACTGGTGGACATAAGATGCACAACTGATGCAGCTCTGATAGTTAAGTTAAACAATACACAATGGAAGGAGCGCCTAGTGAACCATACGCCAAATACACTTACTCTAAAAATGAACACAGCAGGCATACCAGAGCTGAACAAGTGGCTGGTGAGCAATGAGGTACCGGTACTCTCCATCAATTCAAAACACTCACTGGAAGCATACTTTTTATCACTGACGAATGATGAAGCTACTGCGCATAGAACTGTATAAGGTTTTTAAGAGGCCACGCACCTATATCAGCTTTGGTATTGTGGCGGCTATTTCTTTCATCATACAGCTGGCTATGCTATCGGGTGGGAAGGACTTTGTTTCTTTTGGCATGCAGGCAGTGACGGAGCAGTTTGATGTGCAGGGAGATATTATCAACGGATACTTTGTTACCTATATCATACTGCAATCGCTGCTGGTGCAGATACCGCTGCTGGTGGCGCTGGTGGCAGGAGATATGCTGGCAGGTGAAGCGAGTATGGGTACAATGCGACTGGTACTGACCAAGCCGATCAGCAGACCAAAGCTGATATGGATAAAATTCCTGGCGAGCCTGGTTTACACTGTGATGCTTATTGTGTGGCTGGCAGTTGTGGGTCTGCTGGTGTCGCTGCTCATCTTTGGTGCTGGTGATATGGTAAATATGAAGAGTGATACATTTATTATACTGCTGAAGGATGATATGGTTTGGCGATATATGGCGGCTTTTGTATTTGCTTCACTGGCTATGACCTCTATAGCTGCGCTGGCCCTGATGCTGTCGGCATTTGCAGATAATTCGATTGGGCCCATTATTGCTACGATGGGTATAGTGGTGGTGCTGACAATACTTACCAATCTTGAGTTGCCACTATTCAATGCTATCAAGCCCTACCTGTTCACGACACATATGATAGGATGGAAGGGTTTCTTTGACGCCCCGGTACCATATGCGGCTATAAATAAGTCGGCGATGGTATTGGTGGCATATACGCTGGGATTTCTTGGTATAACAATTGCATACTTTAATAAGAAAGATATTAGCTCATGAGGAAGGTGATGGTTTTATTGGCGGTGTCTGTATTGCTGAGCGGAGTAGTGAGTGCCCAGGATGCTGAGAAAGTATTTTATGCACTTAGAGAGAAGCTGCTGAAAGTAAAGGACTATACGGCTGATGTAAAGATAAAAATAGACGTGGCCTATATGAAAATACCCGAGGTGAGGGGTAAGCTGTACTTTAAAGCCCCGGATAAGATGCGGCTGGAACGAAATGGCGGCCTATCTGTATTGCCGAGAAAGAATGTGAGTATGACACTGAATAACCTTGTGCCTTCCGGAGAGGTGACGGCGCTGGATGCGGGTTACGAAACAATCGGCGGCAAGAAAACGAGGGTGGTGAAGGTTATACCCAATGATGAGAGCAGCAATATAGTGCTGGCGAAGATATGGATAGATGAAAAAGACCTGGTGGCGCTGCGTACTGAGACTACAACCAAGGACCAGGGCATGGTGATGATGAAACTGGAGTATGGCAGGTACATGGCGCAAGGATTGCCGGATAGGGTTGCGGTGCAGATGGACGTGAAGGAATATAAGCTGCCGCAGGGCGTGACGATGGACTACAATGATGCCTCTGAAACACATAAGCCGAAAAAAGGAAAATCCGGAAAGGGGACAATACAGCTTACTTACCTGAAGTATGATATTAACACCGGGCTTTCTGATGCGGTCTTTAAAATAAAAACACGGAAATGAGTCCTGCCAGGCGTGTAAAAGACAGCCTCGTTAAAACCATATTCTTTGGTAATTACTTTTACGGTATTTGCGCTGTTGCCCTGTCTATAGAGGCCAGCCTGCAGCAGGAGTTTCCTCTTAACAGCCTGGTATATTATGCACTCGTATTCCTTGGGGCTGTGTTCTATTATACAGTTGCTTACCTGGGAGAGCCATCGCCGGACGTTGGTAATGAGCGCACTCGCTGGTATGCAGCAAATATGCAGCGCATCAGGCGAAGGCAGTGGGTGCTCGGCATACTGATACTCATTTTTGCAGGGCTTTTTGTAAAAGATATCTGGTGGCAGTTTTTATGGGCGCCGGCTTTTTATTGGTTCATGGTATTTGTGTTCCCCGTTGTGGCGGCGCTTTACTATGGTATCAGCACCAAGAGAGGTGGATTGAACCTTAGACGTGTGGGGTGGCTAAAGCCTTTTATTATTGGATTCACCTGGGCGGGAGTCGTAACTGTTTATCCCGTTCTGTTCTACAACATACGGGAAGCAAATGATTTTGAACCGGCGTTTAAAAACGGATTGCTTTTTGTGAAGAACTTTATGTTCGTGAGTGTGCTGTGTATCCTTTTTGACATAAAGGACTATGCTACCGATGCTAACCAGAGACTGAAGACTTTCGTAGTGAATACGGGATTGCGCAAGACGATCTTTTATATCATTATTCCGCTATCGACGATTGGTATGGGCGCTTTCCTGGTGTATGCTATGAGCCATCATTTTTCAACCCTTAAAATATTGCTGAATACTATTCCTTTTGTACTACTGATCGCGGTGGCTTATTCACTGCACCGGCGAAGGTCGATACTTTACTATCTTATTATTATAGACGGACTGATGCTGGTGAAAGCGCTGTGTGGCAGTATTGCCATGGCTTATTTTTAGTAATTTTCTGAAAACAGACTTATGAAGCTGCGAGCGATTGTAACGGGAGCCACCGGGATGGTAGGCGAAGGTGTATTGCACGAGTGCCTGAACCATGCAGATGTGGAGCGGGTGCTGGTGATCAGCCGCAGGCCGTGTGGAGTAAGTCATCCCAAGCTGAAAGAGATCATTCATGCTGACTTTTATGATTTTTCTGCGATAGAAAATCAGCTAAGCGGATATAATACCTGTTTCTTTTGTCTCGGTGTAAG
>DASPNB010000003.1:0-3024 GCA_035626755.1 Flavipsychrobacter sp. | reverse complement strand
TATCTTCACTCCAAAGAAGAAGAAATAGGTTTCAGTTTTGTTAAATGACAGAGATCATACTGTTTGGTGACTTTTGTTACAATGCAGATATCCTCCTTCTTCTTAACTTTGTATCGTAAACGATAATTCAATGCGGGCTTGCCCGTCTAAATAAACGAAGTTTTCATAGTGATAGGGTTTATAGGGGCTGGCCTGTTCTCAGGCTGGCTTTTTTATTGGCATATCCTGCCATTAATGCCCGGTTAATCAATTTTATAGATTACAAACAAAGCCTATTAGTAAAAAACTGTTTAAGAAACATATTTAGGCTTTACACCCGCATACCAAAAAAAAATTTGGAAAAAACAAAGTGGATACTATTTTTGCATCAGTTTTCATAGTGATAGGGTTTATAGGGGCTGGCCTGTTCTCAGGCTGGCTTTTTATTTTGCATAATTTCTTATTTTGCCATAAATTCCTCTAATGCTACGTTCCTCAGCTTTATTACTCGTTTTCTTTACAGTTGTTTTGAATAATTCAGTGGCACAGCCATTGGCTGCATATACCAATATTCAGAATGAAGTAATGGTTTGGGACAAAGGCATGATCCGCAAAGTGGATTACCTGCCGCCGGTTCAAATGAAGATTGGCCGTTGTGCTATTCCTTACCTCGATAATTCACGCTCCTTTCGTATTTATTACGGCGGAGGAGTTAGAACTATTAATCCTGGTTATACAAACGCCTTCTTTACCAGCGACTACCTGGTAGCATTCCTCAACGCCAGTTCACTGAATGTCTTTGAAAAAGGTAACATCAAGAACCTGACAACACTTTGCGAACAATATTATTTGGGCGATAGCGTCCTCGTCTTCCTTGATGGTCTTCGCAGAGAATACAAAGCATACTATAATGGCCAGGTATATCCAATCGAGAACTTCCTCGGTGATACTGCTATCTACGGTATCAAAGTAACTGATAACATAGTGGCCTATAATAATTTTGCTAACCAGTTCCGGCTTTTTTACCACGGTGAAATAGTTCCGCAGGAAGATTTTGCCGTAAGCAGTTTCGATGCAGGCCGCAACACCGTGGCTTATGTTGACATAAACCGTACTTTCAAAATATTTCACAAGGGGCAAACCTTCCTGGTCGAGAATTTTGCTCCCCTCTCTTTCCAGGCCGGCGACAATGTCGTTGCCTACGTATCGAACGATGGCTACTTCAAAATATTCTACGACGATAGCGTTCGCACCATAGGGTATTTTACTCCTGAGTACATAGTGGGAGATTATGTAGTGGCCTACCGCGATGCCAGCGGCTACCTGAAAACCTTTTACAAAGGCGATGTTACCCAACTCGAAAGCTATTACCCTGAAAAGTTTGCAATTCAATACAATTCAATCGCTTACGTAAACCGCGCAAACATCCTTCGCCTCTTCTCCGAAGGAGAGATATATGACGTTACCAGTGCTTCTCTCGAAAACTGGGAGCTGAACTACGACGTTATCAAATACCAGATCGGCCGGAACATGTTCCGTTTCTTCTACAAGGGCAGGGAATATTAGCTTTTTTCCTACATAAGTTCATAAAACAGGTATTTATAATAAATATTTCATCTATATTTATTATCCAAAACCTGTACTATCCCATGAGGCGACTCTTTGCCTTCATATTTTTCTTGTTTTTTGCCTGTAAGTCTTACGGGCAGAATATGGTAATAAACCCAAGTTTTGAAGCCTATTCAAACTGCCCATTCACAGTAGGCACTCTTAGTGACGCCAATAATTGGAACCAGGGAAACCTGGGTTCCTGTGACTATCATAGTGCCTGCAATGGCGGTACATTTGTAGGTGTCCCACTTAACTTCCAGGGATATCAACATGCTTATAGCGGGAGCTCTTACGCCAGTGGCTATTTTTATCAACCGAACAGCAACAACAGGGAGTACTTGAAGGGCACTATAAGCAACATGATTCCTAATGCTTTTTATGAGGTGGAAATTCATGTTAGCCTTTCCAATTCCAGCAGATTTGCGATTTCCAATATCGGCGTATTTTTCTTTCAAAACGGTTTGCCTGTAAGCACCAACAACTTCAGCTATATCTCTGTAACCCCGCAGATTGACTATTCAGGTTCCGGCATCCATCTTGACACAATGAACTGGATAACATTAACAGACGTTTTCTATGCTGATTCAGCCTATACTCAGTTTCTCATAGGAAATTTTTTACCTGATAGTCTTACAAATTCTTTACTTGTCAACCCGAACGGCACTCATTACCTGGCATATTATTATATTGATTCTATAATTGTAAAACCTATTGGTCCATTTCCTCCACTGACTGCGACTACAGCACAAATCAACAACCAATGCTATAATGGTACTTCGGGATCTGTCTCAGCTTTACCAACCGGCGGAATGCAACCCTATAGTTACTTATGGCAACCCGGCAATTATACCACTCAAGCAGTGAACAATCTGGCTGCAGGATCTTACACC
Organism: Flavipsychrobacter sp.; assembly: GCA_035626755.1. Lineage (GTDB taxonomy): Bacteria > Bacteroidota > Bacteroidia > Chitinophagales > Chitinophagaceae > MKUN01. Next base: position 544 of record DASPNB010000003.1, on the reverse strand, counting down.
TGCACCATTACCGACTTTTTAAACAACGCCATAACACAAACTGTTACTATAACACAACCCTCAACACCTTTCGTTGCTTCTGTTATAAACACTGTAACACCACTTTGCGGACAACAAAACGGAAGTATATCAGTTTCTGTTTCAGGAGGTGCGCCCGGATATACATATTCCTGGTCTCCCTATGGCGGTACCACTTCAATTGGCACCGGTCTTGGTGCAGGCACATACACGTGCACCGTTACTGATGCTATCGGCTGTACTGTAACTGTTTCCGATACTCTTCCACTGGCTGGCGCATTTTCGACAACGCCGGCAGGTACAAATCCGGATTGCTTCGGCACAAATACTGGCTCTGCAATAGTTACGCCCATCGGTGGCACCTCACCCTTCACCTACCTGTGGAGCAACGGACAAACAACGCAAACAGCAAGCAACCTTGCTGCAGGAACCTATACGGTAACAGTTACAGACGCCAACAGATGTACAGGCTCTGTTACAGTTACTCTTACCCAGCCTCCTCAACTCACAGCCTCCATCACAAGCA
>DASPNB010000002.1:0-4974 GCA_035626755.1 Flavipsychrobacter sp. | reverse complement strand
TGCACCTTTTCTCCCAGCTTGGTTTCGCCAGGTCTTTTGTTTATCAGGTGGTCTATATGGCTCCTGGTAGTTATGTGCAGTTGTCCCATTCCTTATTTTTTCGCCCACTGGGCAAGTTTGCCCTGTAGTACCTGCAAAGGTAAGCAGCCATACTTCAAAACCTCGTCGTGGAAGGATGCAATATTGAATTTCGACCCCAGTTGTTGCTCGTATTTTGTTCTTTCAGCCCTGATAGTAAGCTGGCCTATTTTGTAAGACAGTGCCTGCCCCGGTATAGCCATGTAGCGCTCTATTTCCGCAGTAGCTTCGTCTTCAGAGATACGTTCGTGGCTACGCATAAAGGCAATGGCCTCTTCCCTGCTCATACCTTTATGGTGTATACCCACATCCACTACCAGGCGGATAGCCCTGTGCATTGCATCGCTCAGATGACCGAAATACTGGTATGGGTTCCGGTACAATCCCAGTTCCTTACCCAGGGATTCGGAATATAGTGCCCAGCCTTCGCCATAAGCCCCATACCAAAGAAAGCGACGAAACTTGGGTATGTCCTTATTCTCCTGTTGCAATGATATCTGGTAATGGTGCCCCGGTATCGCTTCATGCAGGAAGAGGGTTTCCATCCCAACAGCATTAAATTTCTTTGGATCTATAATGGGCGTATAAAAAATACCAGGCCGTGTGCCATCTTCAGACGCAGGATTATATTCCGCACTTGCTGAGGCTTCCCTGAATTCTTCCGTTTGCCTTATTGTAAAAGGTGACTTAGGCACATTGTTAAACAGTTTCTTCAGTTGTGGGTCTTCCTGCTTCTTTATCGACCAGAAACTATCCAACACCTCTTGTTCAGTACTGAAAGGATAAAACCGTCTATCCTTGTTCATAAACTCAAAAAACTCCTGCAGTGTACCCTTAAAGCCTACTTCATCTCTCACCTTGTTCATTTCAGCTCCCAGCTTTGCAACTTCACTCAACCCAATATTGTAAATACTATCAGGACTCAGCTGCGTAGTCGTCCACTGCCTGATGCAGAATTGATAGTACTCCGCTCCCATCGGGATCGCGCTGATGCCATGATTTTCTCTTGCCTTCGGCAGATACTCTTCTTCAAAGAAACGATGCAGCTTCGTATAGCATGGTACAATTATACTATCTATCGCCTGTCCATATGCAGCTTCCAGTCTTTGCCTGTTATTGCCAAAACTATCGGGCATTTTCTTCACCGGGCCATAAAAGACACTTTTCGTTCTGTCGCTCACTATCATCGCTTTCAGCTGCGGAAGCATCTTCACCACAAGTGGTCGCGGCAATACCCATCCTTTTTCAATGCCTTTACGCATATTGTTAATAGCTGTATCCGTCCACGCAGGAAACGCTGCCAGCCTCGCCAAAAAATTATCGTAGTCCTTTACAGTTTTAAAGGGCTGATTGCCATCTCCTGATCCCAGCTGTGGAAAATCGAGCGTGAAAGCCCAGAACTGGTTAATAGGGATATAGTGGGTTGGATATTTCAATCCCTCAATCCCCATACGCATTTCGTACTTCAGAAGGCCATAGCTTACCTGCTCCTCCGCATCCAGGCTGGCGCTATCTGTGTTTTCCAGCCGGGAAATATACTTTTGATAGAATCTTCCCAGGCTATCCCTGAAGCTTTGGGCTATTGTAATGGTAAGCCGGTCATTGTAACGATTGTCCCCGTTCGCAGTCGCCTCAATTGGGAAAAGTTGCATCCTTTCTTCCCAGTAATCGTCCAGCAGCTCACCAAAGGAAATTACCGCTTCATCAGTTTTTTTTTCACCATCGCCGCAAGCTAATATCGTGATTGACAGCAATGTAAACAGTAGAGTTTTTTTTATCAGCATTTTTCGTCGTCTGGTTGAAATCCAAAGGCCTTCGCGGCTCGTATTTTATGTAAGACCAATTATCAATACTAACAAAATTTAGCTTATGAAAAAACTTACACAATGGCTTTTCACCCTTTTGGGGGCAATGGTCAGTTTCAGCAATGTATATGCCGATCACCTGACGTCCAAGTATCTTTTTGCGGCCAGGATGGATGGCGCACAGGAGGTGCCGGCGGTTACTACAAATGCCATCGGGCTTACAACTTTTTACCTGAGCAACAACCGCGATACACTTTGTATTCGGGGCACTTTTACAGGCTTAAGCGGCGGCATTACGGCTGCGCACATTCATGATGGCGCAATGGGCGTTAGTGGTCCCCCGGTGATTGACTTGAGCAGTTATATCTCTTTGGACGACAGGGTCGAGGCAGTTATAACAGGTTCATCTTTAACAGCTTCGCTAATTGCGAAAATGTTCAACAACGAATTGTACATAAATGTTCACACCGCTGCCAATCCAAATGGTGAGATACGCGGCCAGTTGATGCTCGAAACAGACTGGGGTATGTCAGTCAGGATGGATGGTGGCCAGGAGGTCCCTCCGGTTACAACGACAGGTATGGGCCTGGGTGCCTTTGTGCTGGCCCAGCATAAGGACCGGTTGTGGTTCGATGTAACTATGAATGGTCTGAGCAGCGCCATTACAGGTGCACACCTTCACATCGCCCCAATGGGGGTTACCGGACCGGTTGTTAAAGACCTGACGCCTTTTATCAGCGGTAATCGCATTATGGGCAGCTTCGATACTCTTGCGTTTCTAAGCGAGTTAATGAACGATAGCATATATATAAACGTACACACCAGCAATTATCCCAATGGTGAAATACGTGGTCAGCTTCAACTGATGCCCTACCTGAGTTATGATGGCCACATGAACGGGGCCCAGGAAGTTCCCGCTGTAGTGACTGCAGCAATTGGTGAGATCACTCTTATGATGAACTATACCTTCGATACCCTCTGGTACGACGCACAGGTAAACGGCCTGAGTGGTACAATAGCAGATGCTCATTTCCACTATGCTCCCGCCGGCAGTAACGGCACCATCGTAGTGGCAATACCCGGCACATCTATTAACGGCAATGTGATACAGGGCTATTTAACCGGCATAGATTTGCAGGATAGTTTTATTACTCATCTCAACAACGGCAATATTTACTTCAATGTACACACTGTGGCAAATCCGAGCGGAGAGATTCGCGCGCAGATATACCGCACGTTCCGTGAGGGCTATACATTCAAGCTTACCGGCGATCAGGAAGTACCCATGGTAACAACGATTGCTGAAGGTTCAGGTATGGTTTCCATTGATCGTGATCAGACAAATGCTCACGTAATGATTGTTACAAATGATATTAGCCCTACCATGGCACATCTGCACAATAATATTCCTGGTCAGAACGGGCCGGTTATACTCGACCTGATGCCCTGGTACTCCAATGGCGGTGTATTCGGCTATTGGAGAGATACGGCCACGGTTGCTTTCGACGCTATGATGTCCAACAAATTCCGGAAAGACAGCGTATATAGCAACTATCATACTGCTGCCAATCCTAATGGTGAAATAAGAGGCAACATCAGTCGCGCTTTGTGCCTGCCTCCTACTTTGTCTGTAAAGAATATCGGTATGCTCCAGGCAGATATCCAACTCTACCCCAACCCGGCTCAGAACTCTGCCAATCTCGATATCGTTATTTCCGGAAATGCGGATGCTGATATACAGCTTCGTGACGTTACAGGACGCACAGTGTGGAACACCAAGGCCGCACTTACTACAGGTGCCAATCGCGTAAACATTCCGTTGAACGGGATTTCCGCAGGTGTCTATCTTTTGAACTTAAATACTGCAAGTGGTACTCTTTCTTATAAGTTGATAAAAGACTAACGGACACATTATTCTTTTTACTAAAGCTGCCCCGACAAGGCCGGGGCAGCTTTTTCTATCAGTATAACTTATAGATATATTTCGGTAAAAATGAGGTAAAGGCGTAAATTTGCCGCCAAAACAGGTATTAAATGTATCCATTAGAAATAGTGTCGCCAATGAAGGCAGAAATGACACAAGGCGGATTTGAAGAATTGCTGAACGCTGACCAGGTAGATACTGCTCTGAAACAAGAAGGCACAAGCCTCCTTTTTATCAATTCTGTATGCGGTTGCTCGGCAGGTACTGCCCGCCCGGGTGTACTGGCTGCCGTACAGCACTCAGCTAAGAAGCCCGACCATCTATACACCAGCTTCGCAGGTTTTGATGTAGATGCGGTAAAGCAAGCCCGTACTTACCTGCTGCCTTATCCCCCTTCGTCTCCGGCTATCGCCCTGCTGAAGGACGGCAAAGTGGTGCACATGATAGAAAGGCATATGATAGAGGGTCGCCCGGCGCAAATGATCGCTGCCAACCTGGTTCAGGCTTTCGAAACTTATTGCTAATAGTACTTCGCAGGAAATATTATAACAGGTGCTCTTAGGGGCACCTGTTTCATTTGATTCGAGTTCATTTTTCGGCATTTATTCCTTTATTTCGCAGGCTATTAGCAATGGCAAGCGCAGAAAAGATCATCATTATTACTGCCCCCTCGGGCTCCGGGAAGACAACCCTGGTAAAAATGCTGCTTCAGGCCTGTGATAAGCTGGCCTTTTCCGTATCTGCCTGCACCCGCAAACCCCGCGCCGGCGAAGAGCATGGTAAGGACTACTACTTCTACACCGATACCGATTTCCAGAAGATGATAGAGGACGAGGCCTTTGTGGAATGGGAAATGGTATACACCGGCAAGTACTACGGCACTCTTAAGTCGGAGCTCAACCGTATCTGGAATTCCGGCCGCTTCCCTTTGGTAGACATAGATGTTAATGGAGCCCTTGCTATCCAGAAAAGGCATCCACGCACTTCCCTGTCTATATTTATCCAGGCGCCCTCCCTGGAAGTACTTAGGGAAAGGTTGACCCTTCGCGGTACAGAAACGCCTCAAACGCTGGAAGAACGCATAGATAAGGCCAAGTTCGAGCTCACTTTCTCCAACCAGTTCGACAAAATTGTCATCAACGACCATATTGACTCAGCCATCATCGA
>DASPNB010000001.1:0-2314 GCA_035626755.1 Flavipsychrobacter sp. | reverse complement strand
TGTATCACTACCTCGCTAAAAAAGGGCATGAGGTTACGCCGGTCAGCCCGGGCGAGCTGCCCGACTTCCTGATGTGGATGCCCGGCCTGGAGCACATGCTCAACTATGAAGCTGAACCCAAGCTGGCCCTTGAGGCACTTGAAAAGGCTGACCTCATCTTCTGCGTCGATTTCAATGACTTCAGCCGTACCAAGCACCTTACGGAACATCTTGCAGCGGCTACCCAGCCGAAAATACTGATAGATCATCACCTGATGCCGTCCGCTGTCTGGGATTATGGCACCAGTGCACCCGAAAAGAGCAGTACGGCCGAGATGATCTATGACTTCATCAATCTCTGCGGCGATAATGCCCTGATAGATAAAGATATAGCCGACTGTATTTACACAGGAGTGCTGACTGATACTGGTTCATTCCGCTTTTCTATTACTACCGCCGAGGTACATTCCATGGTGGCCGATCTTAAGAGAAAAGGCCTGGAGCACAGTCCCATACACGAGCATATTTACGACTCCTGGTCAACTTCGCGCATGCGCTTCCTTGGCTATGTGCTGCTGGAGCGTATGGAGATATTCCCTAAATACAATACAGGGCTTATTACCCTTTCCCGGAAAGAACTGAAACTCTTCAATGTTCAGAGCGGCGATACCGAGGGACTGGTCAACTACCCCCTCAGCATAGCCAATGTTCAGTTTGCCACCCTCATTACCGAAAGGGGCGACGAGGTAAAACTCTCCTTCCGCTCCAAGGGCAATTTTGACGTGAGCAGCTTTGCCCGCGAGTACTTCAACGGAGGAGGCCATTTCAATGCTTCCGGCGGCAGGTCTAAAACATCTTTTAATGAGACAGTAGCACGTTTTAAGGAAATTTTGTCCGATATTCACCCCCGATAAATTTTAACAATAAAACCAAATGAAAAAATTCAACATTCCTGTTATCGTTTTAGGAGCCGCATTAAGCTTAACTGCCTGCGATAAGAAACCAACTTTCAAGAAATACGAAGGTCTGGAGTACGCCATTATGAAAGATGAAAAAGGTGATAGGCACCCTGCCACCGGCGACTACATAGAGTTCCACCTCATCCTGAAAGTAGATGACAGTACTATAGCAAATACACGTAAAGATAACCAGGGCAAACCTGTTCAGGCTCCTTACCAGGAAACCATCCGTGGCGATTTCTGGACCGGTCTGAAACTGATGACACCGGGCGATAGCGCTGTGTTCCTGGTTTCTATCGACAGCCTTTTTGCTGAGGTAAAAAAGAAGCAGCCGCAAGCTGAAGTTCCACCATTCCTGAAAGGTAAGAAAACGATGAGGTACGAAGTAGTACTTGTATCTGTTAAAACCCAGGCTGAAATGCAGAAGCAAATGGAAGAGCAAAGCAATGCACAATCAGGCACTGATGATAAGCTGATAACTGATTATCTCGCTAAAAACAGCATTACTGCACAGAAAACAGCTTCAGGCCTCTATTACACAATTATGACAGAGGGCGCAGGAGATGTTATAAAATCAGGACAGGAAGCCCAGGTTAAATACATTGGCACGACATTGGATGGTAAGGTATTCGACGCCAACATGGGCCCGGATGCTAAACGCACAGAAGCTCTGCCTGTTAAAGTAGGCCAGGGTATGGTTATCCGCGGCTGGGATGAAGGCCTCCAACTGCTGAAGAAAGGTAGCAAAGCAAAGTTCTTTATACCATCTACTCTTGCTTACGGAGCCAACTCACCTAGCCCTGATATACCTGCAAACGCTGTATTGATATTCGAGGTTGAAATAGTGGACGTGAAATAATCTAAAGAAAACACTAAAAAGAACAATGAAGAAATTTTTTCTATTAGCCGGTGTCTTGCTGGCTTGCAACATTACCCAAGCCCAACAAGCTGACGGGTTTACTCACCTGAAGACAGGCCTGGATTACAAGATCGTGAAAGATGCGCCGGGCACACGCAAGGCCGTGGCAGGCGACTATATGCTGATGCACCTGCAAAGGAAAAGCGGCGGCAACCTGCAGTTCGATTCGCGTACTATGAACGGCAACGAACCTGTTCCTTACCCGATACAGGCTGCGCAGTTCCAGGGTGATCCTGTTGAAGTTTTAATGATGCTTACTGCCGGTGACAGCGTGATCATTAAGCTTCCTGTTGACTCCCTGAGAAAAGCCGGCATGCAGATACCGGACAACAACCTTGACATGTATATACAGGTAGTAGACATCAAGTCGAAAGCCGACATGGAAGCTGAAGCCGCAAAAAAGGCAGCAGCCCAGGCCGGTATAGATGACAAGCTGATCTCCGAGTACCTGCAGAAG